>NZ_JCBAMT010000113.1:0-18616 GCF_059760445.1 Achromobacter sp. D7-1
GTGCACGCCGCCGCGGAAGCTGCCGCCAGCCGGCTCAGCGCCTGGGCGCGGCCGGCCGGGACATTACCTGCTGCTCTTGACAGTGGAGTAGGCGGCCATCAGGTTGCGGTAGTCGGGGATGTGGTTGGAGAACAGCGTCCCCAGGCCTTCGATGTCGTTGCGCCAGTCGCGGTGCAGTTCGCACGCCACGCCGAACCAGCTCAGCAATTGCGCGCCGGCCTGTTCCATGCGGCTCCAGGCGGCGTTGCGGGTCACTTCATTGAAGGTGCCGGACGCGTCGGTCACGACGAACACGTCAAAGCCTTCTTCCAGGGCCGACAGCGCCGGGAACGCCACGCAGACTTCGGTGACCACGCCAGCGATGATCAACTGCTTCTTGCCGGTGGCCTTGACGGCCTTGACGAAGTCTTCGTTGTCCCAGGCGTTGATGTTGCCCGGACGGGCGATATAGGGCGCCTTGGGGAATTTGTCTTTCAGTTCCTGCACCAGCGGGCCGTTGGGACCGTCTTCGAAGCTGGTGGTCAGGATGGTAGGCAGCTTGAAATATTCGGCCAGGTCGGCCAGCGCCAGGACGTTGTTCTTGAACTGGTCGGGCTGGAAGTCCCGGACCAGGGACAGCAGGCCCACCTGGTGGTCGACCAGCAGCACCGCGGCCTGGGTCTTGTCGAGTTTCACATAGGGCTTGGTCATTGCATACTCCATGAGGGAATTGCGCGCCTTGCGGCGTGCGGGGAACATCAGGGCCGGCTCAACGCTGGGAGTCGAGCTGCTCGCCCTTCTTGATGACTTCCTGGGCCCGGTTGTAGCTTTCGATCAGCAACTGGTAGGGCGGGAAGATCTTGGTATAGACCTCGGCCCACTTGGCGGCGTCTTCGCGGTTCCAGGTCTTTTGCAGCTCGGCCGCGACGGCGCCTGTGTCCATGGGCACGACGCCGGCCTGCACCACGCGCGCCAGGGTGATTTCCTGGGCCATCTTGCTGTAGGTGCCCGAGGCGTCGACCACCACGAAGACCTTGTAGCCCTCGGCCACCGCGCTGATGGCGGGAAAGGCCATGCATACGCTGGTAATGGTGCCGGCGATGATCAGGGTCTTGCGGCCGGTCGCCTTGACTGCCGCGACGAATTCAGGATTGTCCCAGGCATTGATTTCACCTTTGCGTGCGACGTATTTCGCATGCGGGGCGTTCTCGTGGATTTCCGGAATCAGGGGGCCGTTGGGGCCTTGCGGCACGGAGGCGGTGGTGATGACAGGCAGCTTTGCCAGGGTGGCCATGGAGGCCAGCGCGCCGGCCAGCGAGCGCAGCTCGGTCATCGGCATGTCGGCAACCGTCTGGAACAGACCGCTCTGATGATCGATCAGCAGCATGGCGGCATCGTTGGGATCGATGACGGGGCGCTGGCCGTTGAAGTTGGCGGGGACGCTCATGGTGTGCTCCAGGTGAGGTGGGGCTAACCATGCTAGGAGCAACGCGGGCCGCTGGGTAGGCGGGGAAAATGGGTTTCTGCGTCCCACTCGTCGAACGCTGGCCCAGCCCCGGAGCTACTTCAAGGTGGGCAGCTTGTGGCGCACCTGCGTGTCGTGTTCGCGCTTGGCCACCTCCTGGTATTCGGAACTGAGGAAGTCCAGCAGTTCCCGCACGCCGGGCAGCAGGCCGCGGCGCGACGGGAAGATGGCGTGCACGCTGCCGGCCTCCGGCTGCCAGGGAGCGCCCACGTCCACCAGGGTGCCTGCGTCCAGTTCGTCGCGGATCATCAGCAGGGGCAGGGCGACCACGCCCACGCCGCGCAAGGCGGCCTGTTTGAGGGCCAGCATGTCGTCCGTCACCAGGCGCGGCGTGAACGGCACGACGATGCGCGCGCCGTCCGGCCCGTCCAGCCGCCAATGGGATTCGCGCTGTTCGGTGCCCAGAGCCAGCGTCGGCAATTCGCTCAGGGCGTGGGGATCGGCGGGCAGCGCGATGCTGCGCGCCAGCGCTGGACTGGCCACCAGACACTGGCAGCTCATGCCCAGGGGCTTCATGATGAGGTCGCTGCTCTCGATGGGCCCGAAGCGCACGCGCACGGCGATGTCGAAGCCCTCGCGCAGCACGTCCACTGGCCGGCTGAAGCTCTTCAAGAACACGTGGACCTTGGGGCAGCGGACCATGAAGCGGGCCACCAGATCGCCCAGGAAGTAGTAGATCAGCGCGGGCGGGGCGCTCATGCGTATCGTGCCTTGCGGCTCGGCCCGGGTGCGGTCGATGACTTCCTGGGCTGCTTCCGCGCCCGCCAGCATCGACAGGCATTGTTCGTAATATTCCTGACCCAATTCGGTCACGGCGAAGCTGCGCGTGGAACGCTGAATGAGCCGCACGCCCAGCCGGTCTTCCAGCAGCGCGATGCGCCGGCTGAGGCGGGACTTGGGTATGCCGAGCGCCCGTCCCGCAGGCGCGAAGCCGCCGTTCTTGACGACCTGGACGAAGTAATAGAGGTCATTCAAGTCGTGCATTGCTTCCCCCAACTGTTCTGAAAATAGGACATCAGAGGGGAGCATATAACGGCTGCGGTATTGCGCGGGCAGCTTTTCTTTTACATTTGAGCCTACCCTCAGGAGCCTCCATGCCAGCTTCCGACCCCGCCGCGCTCGCGCGCGAAATCAAGGCGGCGCAGGATCATGCCGCTTACCTCGCGCCGCCCACGGCCAGGCGGCCGCGCTTCGATCTGGACGCCGCCTACGACGTGGCGGCGCGGATCCATCAGGCGCGGCTGGCGGAAGGCGCGCTGCTCGTCGGCCGCAAGATCGGGTTCACCAATGCCGCGATGTGGGCGGCGCTGGGCGTGGACTTTCCGGTATGGGGACGGGTCTACGAGCATAGCGCGATCTACGACGACACCGGCGAAGTCCATTGCCGCCTGGGCCGCTATGTCGAGCCGCGCATCGAGCCGGAGATCGTGCTGCATTTCCATGCCGCGCCGCCGCGGACGCGAGACCCGGCCGCGATACTGGAGTGCGTGGACTGGATCGCCCATGGCTTTGAGCTGGTGCAATCACACTATCCCGCCTGGCAGTTCCAGGCCGCCGACACGGTGGCGGACAACGCCTTGCATGGCGCGCTATTCATCGGGCCGCTGGTGGAGGCCGCCGAGCTCGGGCCGGGGCTGGTCCAACGGCTGGCGGACTTCCGGATAGACCTGTCCTGCAACGGCATCCACCGCGAAACCGGGACTGGCGCCAACGTGTTGGGCAGCCCGCTGGCGGCGCTGGCCCATCTGCTGGCGGTGGTGGCGGAACGGCCGGCCGACGAGGCGATCCAGGCGGGCGAACTGGTCACGACAGGCACGCTGACCAAGGCCTGGCCGGTGCATCCGGGCGAAACATGGAGCACCGCGCTGGACGGCATTGGCCTGCCGGGCTTGCGCATCGTGTTCGACGAGTGATCTTGCGCCGGCCGTTGCCGGCCGGCCCGCGAGCCTAGGCGCTGGCGCGCTGGTTGAGCGTCAGCGGAAACACTTCCTGGCGCGCGGCGGGTGCGCCGCCATTCAAGCGTTGCAGCAGCAGTTCGCCGGCGCGCGCGCCGAGCTTGCGGCTGTCCACGCCTATGGTGGTCAGGCCCGGCTCGATTTCGCTGGCGATGTCGGTATCGCCGAAGCCCAGGATGGCGACGTCGCGCGGAATGGCGAGCTGACGGTCGCGCGCCTCGAACAAGGCGCCCACCGCCAGCAGGTCATTGGCGCAGAACACGGCGTCGAAGGCCTGGCCCATGGCGAGCAGGCGGGTGAAGGCCGCGCGTCCGTCGGCGATGGTCTGCGCGTTGTCCACGGCCAGTTCGGCCACCACTTGCAGGCCTAGCTCGGTGGCGGCGGCGTTGAAGCCCTGGCGCCGCAGATCGCCGCGGCCGCCCTGGCGGGCGACGAAGGCAACGCGTCGGTAGCCGCGCGCGGCCAGATGGCGCGCGGCCATGACACCGCCGTCATAGTTGGAAAAGCCCACCAGCATGTCGATGGGATCGCGCGGATAGGCCCAGGTTTCCATGATGGGGATGCCCAGCTCGCGCAGCGACTGGCGGTTTTCCTCGAGTTCGATGACGCCGGTGAACAGCACCGCCGCGGGCCGCAGGGCGCGCAGCGACGCAATCATGCTGGTTTCCTTGGCGTAGGAATACGAGGTCTGTCCCACCATGAGCTGGTAGCCCTGCGGCTCCAGCACTTCGGCGCAGCCCTGCACCGCCAGCGCGAACTGCTGGCTGAGGATGTTGGAGACGAAGGCCGCCACCACGCTGGACTGCCCGGAGCGCAGGGCCCGCGCATGCGGGTTGGAGGCATAGCCGGTCTGCGCCACCACCTGCAGGATGCGGTCGCGCTTTTCCTGCGCCACTTTCTCGGGCTGGCGCAAGGCCCGCGATACGGTGATGGGCGAGACCCCCGCCAGCCTGGCCACCTCCTCGATGCGCGGCGGTTTGGCGGGGGCGGCGGCGCGCGCGGGCGCGGCGGCGCCCTCGGGACGCACGCGCAGCACGTCGTCATAGGTGGGGGCGGAAGGAGGCGCGGGCCGGTGGCTCATGCGATTTCTTTTGATTGTTCCGGGGTCAGGCGGCAGCCGTCAGGATATCAGCCTAGCCGACCGGACGCGCAACCTGGATCAGGCTGTCGCCGGATTCGCAGTCGGTATGCAAGCGCCGGGAAATGACGATGCCCGACTGGCGGAAGCGCAGGATTTCCTCTTCCGCATCCAGCTGGTTGAGGTCATGGTAGTAGCCCGCGACATCGCCTGCTCGGACCGTGGCGCCGATGTCGACCGCCGGCTCGAACCAGCCGCGGCGGGTGGCGAAGATGTTCTGCTCGTGGCTGTCCAGTTCGAGCAGCTGCATGGCGGGCGCGCCGGGCGCGTGCGGGCCGAGCAGCGGCGCGTCAGTCACGCCCAGCTTCTGCAGCAGATTGTCGATGGCGCGCTGGGTGGCCGCCAGCGTGGCCGGGGTCAGCGTGCCGCCGCCGCCGAATTCGCCGCTGATGCCGATGGCGCCCGCGCGCGCGGCTGCCGCCATGGAGGTAGGCGCATCGCGGCCGTTGGCGGCGACGAAGGCGTGGCCCATGCCCAGCGAACCCATCAGGTCCAGCGCGCGTGCCATGCGCTCGGGCGAGTCCTGGCGCTCGATCAGGGCGGTGGGCAGGTGCGCCATCGAGGTGCCGCCGGAATGGATGTCGAACACCACATCGTGGCGCGGGAACAGTTCATGTTCCAGGAAGTGCGCCAGGCGTTCGGTCGGCGTGCCGCCGGGCACGCCGGGGAAGGCGCGGTTCAGATTGCCGTTGTCCAGCGGCGAGCGCCGCCGCGCCGCCATGACGGCGGGCAGGTTGGCCAGCGGCAGGATCGTGACCTCGCCGCGCATGCGGGCGGGTTCCAGGCGGCGGATCAGGCGGCCCAGGGCGACCTCGCCTTCGTACTCGTCGCCATGGTTGCCGGCCATGAGCAGCACGCGCGGGCCGCTGCCGTTGCGGATGCGGCAGATGGGCGTCTTGATCTGGTAATAGGGCGAACGGTCGACCGAATAGGGGGTGCCCAGGAAGCTGAGCGCCTTGCCGTCGGCGTCGAAATCTATCTCGTGAAACAGGCCGGTATGCATGGGGAGATACAACGGCGCCGCGCAAGGCGGCGCGAAAAAGGGGATCGGAAGGCCTAGGCAACGCGCCTTAGCGCAGCGCGGCGACCGCGGTCATTTCGACGCGCAGGGCGGGGTCGGCCAGGCGCGCTTCGACGCAGGCGCGGGCCGGCGGGTTGGCGGGGTCGATCCAGGCGTCGTAGACGCGGTTCATGGCGTCGAAGTCGCCGATGGCGGGCAGGAATACGTCCACTGCCAGCAGGCGGGATTTGTCGCTGCCAGCCTCGGCCAGCAGCGCCTCGATCTTGGCCAGCACTTCGCGGGTCTGCGATTCGAGCGAGCCCTGGCGGTTGTCGGCCACCTGGCCGGCGATGAACACGAAGCCGTTGTACGAGACGGCCTGGCTCATGCGCGAGCCGGATTTGTAGCGTTTGATCATGCGAGTCCTTTTGATTCGGCCGATTACATCTGCGGCAGGGTCTGGGCTTCCTTGAACCACTTCTGCTGCAGGGCCGGCAGCTTGCCGTTCAGGCGGTTGGTGAAGAGGAAGGTGTTGATCCAGTTCAGCAGGTTCTGCTGGCCCTGCTGCACGGCGGCGTGGGCCGGCGACTGGCGGATCAGGAACTTGAGCTGGGGTGCGCGGGCGGGATTGTCTTCGGTCACCTTGAGCGCGATGGCGCTGTTCTCGGCGAACGACTCCGACTGGCCGGCCAGATAGGCGGCCACGGCCGACGGCGTGTCCTCGAAGCGCACCAGCTTGGCGCCGGGCGCGTTGTCGGTGAGCCAGATGTCCAGCGTGGAGCCCTTGGCGACCGCGATGCTGTGGCCCTTGAGTTCGTCGACGCTCTTGGCCTGCGGCATGGCTTCGCCGCCATAGACGCCCAGGTTCACCGCGGCGTAGGGCTGCGAGAACATGACCTGCTGGGCGCGCTCCGGGGTGGCGCCGGCGGCTGCGATCAGCACATCTACCTTGCCGGCCAGCAGGCTGGGGATGCGGCTGGCGCCGGTGACCTGCACCAGTTCCAGCTTCACGCCCATGTCGGCAGCCATCAGTTTGGCCAGATCGATGTCCAGGCCAGCGGCCTCGCCCTTGGCGTCCTTGAAACCCCAGGGAGCGGCATCCATCAGCACGCCCACGCGCAGCTTGCCCGCGCCCAGCACGTCCTGCAGTTTGTCGGCGGCCGAGGCGGGCGCGGCCAGGGAGAGACAGAGGGCCGCGGCGGCGGCCAGCTTGGCGTACAGTTTCATGCGATGACTCCAGGGGCGGGTGCTTCAGTGAGTGGAAGGCGCGGCCGTGCCGATGAACTGGCGCAGCTCGGGGGTTTGGGGGTTGGCGAAGAGTTCGGCGGGCGGGCCCTGTTCCCAGACGCGGCCCTGGTGCATGAACACCACCTTGGACGCGACGTTGCGGGCGAAGGCCATTTCATGCGTCACCAGCACCATGGTCATGCCCTGGCGCGCCATGTCTTCCATGACCTTCAGCACCTCGCCCACCAGCTCCGGGTCCAACGCCGAGGTGACTTCGTCGAACAGCATCAGTTGCGGCGCCATGGCCAGGCAGCGGGCGATCGCCACGCGCTGTTGCTGGCCGCCCGACAGCAGGGCCGGATAGGCGTCGATCTTTTCGGCCAGCCCGACGCGGCGCAGCACGTCCAGCGCCAGCGCGCGGCCCTGCGACTTGGCGATCTTGCCGTTGAGCGTGGGCGCCAGCGTGATGTTGCGTTCCACGTTCAGGTGCGGGAACAGATTGAACTGCTGGAACACGATGCCCACGCGTTGGCGGAACTGGCGCAGTCCGGGCATGCCGGCATGGATCTGTTCGCCGCCGATGCGGATGTCGCCGTCGTCCACCGTTTCCAGCGCGTTCAGGCAGCGCAGCAGGGTCGACTTGCCGGAACCGGAGCGGCCGATGATGGTGACGATCTCGCCTTCGTTGACCTCGAGCGAGACGCCGTTGAGCACCGCGTTGGCGCCGAAGCGTTTGTGGATATTGGAGACTTCAACGAGCGCCATGGAAGCGGCCCTCCAGGTTACGGGCCCACATCGTCAGGGGCAGGCACGCCGCGAAGTACAGCAACGCGACGCAGGAATAGACCAGCAGGGGCTGGAAGGTGGCGGCGCTGGCGATCTGCCCGGCGCGCGCCAGTTCGACGAAGCCCACCACCGAGGCCAGCGAAGTGCCCTTGATGAGCTGCACCAGGAAACCCACCGTGGGCGGCAGCGACAGGCGGAAGGCCTGCGGCGCGATCACGTGGCGGAACTGGTGCCATTTGGACAGGCCCAGGCAGGCGGCCGCCTCCCATTGCTCGTGCTTCACGGCCTGGATGCCGCCGTACCAGATCTGGCCCAGGAAGGCCGCGGTGTAGATGATGAAGGCGACGCTGACGGCGGTCAGTGCGGGCACTTCGATGCCCAGGAACACCGGCATGCCGAAGTAGAAGAACATCAGCAGGCCCAATAGCGGCACGCCCTGGACCAGCTGCTGCAGGGCCGCGGCCAGCCAGCGCAACGGCGCCGAACGGTGGCCGCGCAACAGCGCCAGCCCCAGGCCCAGCGGCGCGCCGATGGCCAGCGCGATCAGCACCAGGGCCACGGTCCATTGCAGCGCGCTGATGAGGGAGGCGAAATCGCTCAAGGTAAACGTACGCATGCTTGCAGCTCCTAGCGGCGCACGGGCCAAGTGAACGTCAGGCGGCCGGCCAGGGCCAGCAGGGCCTTGGTGATCAGCACCAGCGTGAAATAGATGCCGCAGATCACGGCATAGACCTCGAAGCTGCGGTAGGTGCGGCTTTCGATGAAGCTGCCGGCATGAAACAGGTCTTCGGCCGACACCTGCGAGGCCAGCGAAGTGCCCAGCAACAGGATGACCAGTTGCGTGCCCAGGGCCGGATAGACGTTGCGCAGGGCGGGCGCCAGCACGATATGGCGGTACACCTGCCAGGTACTCAGGCCCAGGCAGTGGCCGGCTTCGATCTGGCTGCGTGGAATGGAGTCCAGGCCTGCGCGCAGGATCTCGATGGCATAGGCGCCGAAGTACAGGCTGAGCGCCAGCGCCGCGGCCACGAAGGGCGGCATGCGCAGGCCCAGTCCCGGCAGGACGAAGAACACCACGAACAGCTGGATCAGCGACGGCGTGTTGCGGAACACCTCGACATAGGCGCGCAGCGCCAGCTTGACCGGCTTGGGGCCGTGGCGCGTCAACACGGCGCCGGCCAGGCCGATGGCCAGTCCGGCGACCACCGCGATGATGGTCAGCTCCAGCGTCACCTGGATGCCGTCCCAGAGCTGTTCGCGGTAGCGCCAGACCTGTTGGAAGTTCAGCTGTTGCATGGCTTACCCGAAGAACGTGCGATACGCCGACTGCACGCGGCCGTCGGCGTCCAGGCCGAAGAAGACGCGCCAGCGGTCCAGACAGGTGCAGGGGTGGGAAATGCCAAACTCGATCACATCGCCCGGCGCCAGTTCGCTGTCCGCCGCGATGGCCAGGAAGGCGTGCTGGTCGTTGAGCCGCGTGACGCGGGCCTGCGCATCCCAGCCGGGCAGGGCCGCGCCGCCGCGAAAGGCCGCCAGCGGCGCGGGCAGGTCCTGGTCGTAGGACACGTCGCGCATGCCGAAGCCGCAGATCGCCAGGCCCGGCTCCGGGCGCGACAGGACTTCGCCCCACAGGCGCAGGGCCGGCCGGAAATCGGTGGCGGCGCTGCGCGCCTGGCCGTCGACCTGGAAGCCCGCGCGGGCGTCCATGGCTTGCAGCGCGCGCTGATAGGTGCCGTGGTCATGGAAGAAGATGGCGCCGCTGCGCAGCACCAGCTGGGCATTTCCGTCCTCGGCGAGCCAGCCTTTGGCCGCCTGGGTGACATGGTCGAAGAAGGCCGAGCCGCCTGCCGTGAATACCAGCGGCGCTTGCGGCGCCAGGGCGCGCACTTGTTGGAACGCCCGGGCGGCGCGCGCCATCAGCGCGGCGATGTTCTGCGCGGTGAGCGCAGCGTCAGACGAGGCGACGGCGCCTTCATAGGTGGCCACGCCCGCCAGCGCCAGTTTGTCGCCCTGTTCGCCGATCGCGTCGAGGATGGCCGCGACCGCGGCATCGTCGCGTGCGCCCGCGCGGCCGCCGCCGACTTCCACCAGCACCTCCACCGGCCGGCCGGCTTCAGCCGCCGCGGCGGCCAGCGACCGCACCGTGGCAGCGGAATCCGCGAAGGCCAGCAGGCGCGCATCGGGGTAGGCCGCCAGCAGCTTGCCCAGGCGGGCGCCGCTGGCCGCGCCGCCGATCTCGTTGCCCAGCATCAGGCGGGAGACGCCGGCGCGCAGCAGCACCGCGGCTTGCTGCAGGTTGGCGACGGTGGCGCCCCAGGCGCCGGCATCCAGCAACCGCTGCACGATCTGCGGCGACATCGGCGTCTTGGCATGCGGCGCCAGCGCCGCGCCGTGGCTGCGGGCGTACTGGAAGATCTGTTCGACGTTGTGGGCGAAGGCCGGCTCGTCCAGCGTCAGGACGGGCAGGGCCATGTTGCCGCTGCTGGGCTGCCAGCCGCGGGCCGCCACGGCGCGCAGCGCAACCGCTGGCTCGCCCGGAGGAATGCCCCGGTAGGTGTCGTCCAGTGGAGTATCGAGCAGGGTTTCCAGGAAGGGATTCATGCGGCCGCCGAAGAAGGATTCAGGGATATGACAACGTTATCATTTGATGGCGGCAGTCTAATGGTAACGTTGTCAAATTAGGATTAGGGCAATCCCTAGGAAAGCGAAAACCGGCGTTTCAAGCCGGCGCCAGCGCGGTTTCGTCCTTCCAGCGCTGCTTGTCGCGCAAGGGAGGCGAGCCGAACAGGCGGCTGTATTCGCGGCTGAACTGCGAAGAGCTTTCATAGCCCACGGCATGAGCCGCCAGCGCCACGCCGGCGTCATCGGTCAGCATCAGCCGCCGCGCTTCCTGCAGGCGCAGGTGCTTCTGGTATTGCAGCGGGCTCATGGCGGTGGCCTGCTTGAAATGATGGTGCAGCGACGACACGCTCATGTGGACGTCGCGTGCGATCTCTTCCACGCGCAAGGGCTGCGCGTAGTTGTCGCGCAGGATGCGGATGGCCTTGGCTACGCGGTTGAGTTGGCTGTCTTGCAGCACCGACTGGCGCAGCACCGTGCCCTGGCCGTTCATCAGCAGGCGGTACAGCAGTTCGCGCTTGACCAGGGGCGCCAGGATGGGGATGTCGCGTGGCGTATCCAGCAGGCGCAGCAGGCGCAGTACCGCGTCCAGCAAAACGCTGCCCAGCGGATTGACGCAAAGCGCGCGTCCGGCCTCGGCAGGCGGCTGGGCGGGCAGGTTTTCGTCGCTGATCAGCGCGGTGATTTCCTCCACGTTCAGGTCCAGCCGCAAGCCCAGGTAGGGCAGGGTCGGGCTGGCGACGGAGACCTTGGCCACGACCGGCAGTTCCACCGAGGAAATCAGATAGTGGAAGGGATCGTACTCGTAGGCCTCGTCGCCGATGAGCAGGCGCTTGGACCCTTGCGCGATGACCGCGAACGCTGCCTTTTGCAGGCCGGGCTTGGCGCCGGTGGGCTGCGAAAGGCGGTGCAGGAACAGGCCTTCGATGGGCGTGTCCAGCGAGCCCTCCAGATCGCCGGTCATGCGTTCCAGCGTGCAGAGCAGCTCGCGCCGCGCCGGCTCGTAGGCGGCGTCCAGCGTCGGGCCGGCGCGGTGGTCGGTAATGGCGGTTGTCATGGTCATGGGGGCTCCCGTGGCGCACCGCGCCGGGAAGGCGGGCGGCGGAGGAAAATCGGAGAATCGGGCGGCTTTCAGTGTATGCCCAAGCGGGGCTGCTTCCAGGGTGCCGTCTCTTTCACGGAGAAATGGGCAGGAAATCCGGAGGAATGAGCGCACGCCGATTGGATGCCTGGCGTTGCCGGAGAATTGGGCAAAAAAAGGGCAGGATCAAGCAGCGCCCGCGGCCGGCGCCGGACGCATACTGCCTCCATCCCGGCAGACGGGCTGAGACTCTTCCATCCTGGAGTGCCGGCTCCCGTCGAGCCCTTGAAGGAGTGCAACCATGCGGTACAAGAAATTCGGCAGTACTGGCCTGTTCGTGTCGGAACTCTGCCTGGGCACCATGACCTTCGGCGGCGAAGGCGAGCTCTGGAGCAAGATCGGCAGCCTACAGCAGGAAGACGCCAACCGGCTGGTGGGCCGGGCGCTGGATGCCGGCGTCAATTTTATCGACACGGCCGACGTGTATTCCGAGGGCCGTTCAGAAGTCATCACCGGCCAGGCGCTGCGCGACCTGAAAGTGGCGCGCGAGGACGTCGTCGTCGCGACCAAGGTGTTCGGCCAGACGGGGGCCGGCGTCAATGCGCGCGGCAACTCGCGCTCGCACATCATGGACGGCGTCAAGAAGAGCCTGTCGCGCCTGCAGCTGGACCATATCGACCTCTACCAGATCCACGGCTTCGATCCCGCCACGCCGGTGGAGGAAACGGTCAGGGCGCTGGACAATCTGGTGCAGCACGGCCACGTGCGCTACGTCGGCGTGTCCAACTGGGCTGCCTGGCAGATCATGAAGGCGCTGGGCATCGCCGAACGCCTGGGCCTGGCGCGCTTCGAGTCGCTGCAGGCCTACTACACGATCGCCGGCCGCGACCTGGAGCGCGAGATCGTGCCCATGCTGCAAAGCGAAGGTGTCGGGCTGATGGTGTGGAGTCCGCTGGCGGGCGGCCTGCTCAGCGGCAAGTACAGCCGCGACGGCCAGGCTGAAGCCGGCAGCCGCCGCGCCGCCTTCGACTTCCCGCCGGTGAACCAGGATCGCGCCTACGACAGCATCGACGTCCTGCGTCGCATTGCCGGCGCGCGCGGCGTGTCCGTGGCCCAAGTGGCCCTGGCCTGGCTGCTGCACCAGCAGGCCGTGACCAGCGTCATCATCGGCGCCAAGCGCGTGGAGCAGCTGGACGACAATCTGGCGGCAACTTCCATCCGGCTGACGGCCGACGAACTGGCCGAACTGGATCAGGTCAGCGCCTTGCCGCCGGAGTATCCGGGCTGGATGCATGTGCGCCAGGGCGAATACCGGCGCAAGCAGCTGAGCGATTCCGGCGCGGCATAAGCCAGCACTACAATGCCTCGCAACGATTACACAGGAGGCAGAGCAGGCATGGACGCGGAATTCTGGCTTGAGCGCTGGCGCGAAGGGCGCACGCATTTTCATCAATCGCGGGTGACCCCGCTGCTGCAGAAGTACTGGCCTACGCTGGGCGTGCCCAAGGACGGCCGCGTACTGGTGCCGCTATGCGGCAAGTCGCTGGACATGGTGTGGATCGCGGCGCAGGGGCATTCCGTGCTGGGCGTCG
This sequence comes from Achromobacter sp. D7-1, assembly GCF_059760445.1. Lineage (NCBI taxonomy): Bacteria > Pseudomonadati > Pseudomonadota > Betaproteobacteria > Burkholderiales > Alcaligenaceae > Achromobacter > Achromobacter sp. D7-1. Next base: position 12,903 of record NZ_JCBAMT010000113.1, read on the forward strand.
AGCTGTCGCAGCTTGCGGTCGAGCAGTTTTTCGAGGAAAACGAACTCAAGCCGCTGACCCACGTGTCCGTCTATGGCAAGCACTACGTGGCAGGCAGCATCGAAATCATCTGCGGCGACATCTTCAAGCTGGACGCGCAGTTGCTATCGCATTGCGTCGGCGCCTATGACCGCGCCGCGCTGGTGGCGTTGCCCGAAGCCATGCGCGCGGACTACGTGCGCCACGTCTACGGCAATCTGTCGCCCGCCTGCCAGGGCCTGCTGATCACGCTGGACTATCCTCAAGAGGAAATGTCGGGGCCGCCGTTCTCGGTGGTGGACAGCGAAGTGCAGGCGATCTTTGCAGGCGTGTCGCCCGCCAGGATCATCGACCGCCGCGACATCCTGGAAAAGGAACCCAAGTTCCTGGCCGCCGGCGTGAGCCGGCTGGACACGGTGGTCTACCACTTGGGCACGCAGGAATGAAGGAGACGCCCGCCTGAGTTTGCAGGCGGGCGCTTTTCATCACGACATCAAGTCATCAGCCAGCCGCCGGCTACGTCCAGCACCTGACCGGTGACGAAGCGGGCCTGGTCCGACGCGAAGAACAGGCAGGCATCCGCCACTTCCTCGGGCGTGCCCAGGCGGCGCAGCGCGGTCACCTGCGCCACGGCGTCATTGATTTCCTTGGGTACGGATTTCAGCAGAGGCGTGCTGATGCGTCCGGGCGCCAGCGCATTGACCGTGACCTCGTGTTCGCCCAGTTCGGCGGCCCAGTGGCGCGTCAGGCCGATCAGGCCGGCCTTGGTGGCCGCATAGTGCGCCGCCACGATGTCGCAGTAAGCCCGGCCGGCTACCGAAGACATGTTGATCACGCGGCCTTGGCGCTCGCGCACCATGTGCGGCGTGGCCAGGTGCGTCATGTAGAACACGCTGTTCAGGTTGACGGCGACCACGTTCTCCCATTCCCGCGGCGGCATCTCCCAGACCTTCAGCGCGCGCCCGTCCGTCTTGGGCGAAATGCCGACGTTGTTGACCAGAATGGTGGCCGCGCCCAGTTCGCGGCTGATGCGCTCATAGGCCGCCTGGCATTCCTCGAAACGCGCCACGTCGGCGTGCACGAAGCAGACCTGATGGCCGCGCTTGCGCAGTTCCTTCTCGTAGGCCTGGCCGCCCTGCGAATTGAAGTCGATCAGTCCCACGCGGCCGCCCTCGGCCAGGAAGCCCTCGACGATGGCCGAGCCTATGCCGCCGACGGCGCCGGTGACGATGGCGACCTGATCCTGGAAGCGCCCGCTCATGCGCCCACCTTCAGCATGATCTTGCCGATGTGCTTGCTGCTTTCCATCAGCGCGTGCGCCTGGGCCGCTTCGGCCAACGGGAACACCTGGTGGATGCGCGGCAGGCATTGCCCTTGCTCCATCAGCGGCAGCACCTTATCCGCCAGCGCTTGGGCGATCGCGCCCTTGTCTTCGTCGGAGCGGGGGCGCAGGGTGGATCCGGTGAACTGCAGCCGCTTGATCATGATGGGCATGGCATCGATCTCGGCCTTGCTGCCTTCCAGGAAGGCGATCTGCACCAGCCGGCCGTTGACCGCCAGCAGCCGCAGGTTCTTGTTGATGTAGGCCCCGCCCACCATGTCCAGGATCACGTCCACCCCCGGACCGCCGCTGCCCTGGCGCACCTCGGCCTCGAAGTCGGCCTCGCGGTACAGCACGGCGTGATGCGCGCCGGCGGCCAGGCAGGCCTCGGCCTTTTCCTGGTTGCCCACGGTGGTCCAGACCTCGGCGCCGAAGGCGCGGGCCAGCTGGATCGCGGTCAGGCCGATGCCGCTGGATCCGCCGTGCACCAGGAAGCGCTCGCCGGCCGCCAGGCGGGCGCGGTCGAACACATTGGTCCACACCGTGAAGTAGTTTTCGGGGATGGCGGCGGCCGTCAGCAGGTCCAGGCCGCGCGGCACCGGCAGGCAATGGCGCTCGTCAGCCAGGCTGTACTGGGCATAGCCTCCGCCCGGCGTCAGCGCGCAGACCTGGTCGCCAACCTTCCAGAGGCTGGCCTCGGGGCCGGTGGCGATGACGGTGCCGGATACCTCCAGCCCCAGATGGGGCGAGGCGCCCGGCGGCGGCGGGTAGGAGCCGGAGCGTTGCAGCACGTCGGGGCGATTGACCCCGGCGTAGGCGACTTCGATCAGCACCTGCCGACCGGCGGGCGCTTCCATGTCGCGTTCGGCCAGGCGCATGCAATCGGGCGCGCCGCCCTGGCCGTGGTCGATGTATGTGCAGCGTAAAGACATAAAAGAGAATCCTTGGTATCAGTGGCCCAGATAGGCCTTCTTCACATGCGGGTCGCTCAGCAGTTCCGCGCCGGTGCCGGTGCGCACGATGGCGCCGTTCTCCAGCACGTAGCCGCGGTCCGCCAGCCGCAGCGTGCGGAACACATTCTGCTCCACCAGCAGCACGGTCACGCCGTGGGCGGTGACGCCGCGGATGATGTCGAACATCTGCTGCACCAGCAGCGGCGACAGGCCCAGCGAGGGCTCGTCGAACACCAGCAGCTTGGGATCGGCCATCATGCCGCGCGCGATCGCCACCATCTGCTGTTCGCCGCCGGAGAGCGAGCCGGCGTACTGGTTCAGCCTTTCTTTCACCCGCGGAAAAATGCCCAGCACTTCGTCCAGCTTGCGCTGCACGATGGGGCGGGCGGCGCGCTTGTACGAACCCATCAGCAGGTTGTCGCGCACCGTGAAGTGCGGGAACAGCTGGCGGCCTTCGGGGATCATGGTGATGCCGGCGTCCACGATGTCGTAGGGCTTGCGGTTGGTCAGGTCCACGCCTTCGAATTCGACCTTGCCTTCCATCGCGCCGATGACGCCGCAAAGCGTCTTCAAGGTGGTGGTCTTGCCCGCGCCGTTGGCGCCAATCAGCGTGACGATCTCGCCGGCTTGGACCTCGAAGTTCAGGCCGTTCAGGACCTGGCTCTTGCCGTAGCCCGAGGACAGATTCGAAACCTTAAGCATCCTGGTACTCCTTGCCCAAATAGGCTTCGATGACGGCCGGATTCTCGACCACGTCCTTGGGCGCGCCGCTGACCAGCACCGCGCCTTCGTTCAGCACGATGATGCGGTCGGACAGCGCCATGGTGGCCTGCATCATGTGTTCGATCAGCAGCACCGAAACGCCCGAATCGCGGATGCGCCGGATCATCTGGATCGACTTCTCGATGTCGGTCGGATTCAGGCCCGCCATCACCTCGTCCAGCAGCAGGATGCGCGGCTTGATCGCCAACGCGCGGGCGACCTCCAGGCGCTTCATGCCGCCCACGGTCAGGTTGCGCGCCTCGATGTCCAGGGACTTCACCAGGTCGGTCTGCTCGGCCACCTTCATGGCGATCTGCTCGGCCTCATCGCGGTTCGAGGTCCGGATGAAGGCGCCCAGCATGATGTTCTCGAGTACGGTCAGGCCGGTGAACGGCTTGGCGATCTGGAAGGTGCGGCCCAGGCCCTGGTGCGCGAATTCGTCGGGCGTCTTGCAGGTGACCCACTTGCCGTGCGCGTCCAGCATACTGATGCCGCCTTTGTCTGGCGACAGGAAGCCCGACAGCAGGTTGAACACCGTGGTCTTGCCCGCGCCGTTCGGGCCTATCATGCCCAGGATCTCGTTCTGGTTCAGCGTCAGCGACACGTCGTTGGTGGCGCGCAGGCCGCCGAAGCTCTTGAACAGTTTTTCGGCTTTCAGCACCGGTTGATCGGTGCGTTCGGCGCTGCGCAGGCGCAGTTCATCGGCCAGCTTGAGCTTGGCGCGCGGCGTGCCCAGATAGGGCAGGCGCGACAGCCAGCGCTCGATGGTCGGACCGAAGGCGCCGGCCAGGCCGCGCGGAATGGTCAGCACCACCGCCACCAGGATCAGGCCGTAGATCAGCCCGTGCATGCCGTTGCCCACGCTGCTGAGCCAGCCGCGCGCCAGTTCGGCGATGGGCAGCACCAGGAAGGTGCCGGCGATGGGGCCGGCCACCGTGCCCAGACCGCCGATCAGGGCGAACATGGCTACCTGAATCGACAATTCCAGCGAAAATGCCGAGCTGGGATCGACGAAGGTCAGGTAGGTGATGTGGAAGGTGCCGATGATGCTGGTCAGCATGGCGGACACGACCGCGGCGATGATCTTCATGCGCACGGTATGGATGCCCACCGCCAGCGCAGCGTCCTCGCGTTCGCGGATCGCGATCAGGTAGTGGCCGATGCGCGACTTGCGGATGTACCAGGATGCCAAGGTCACCAGCAGGAACAGGCCGAAGGCGATGATCACGTAATTGACCTTCTCGCGGAACACGATCCAGGTCCAGCCTATGTTCAACGGCAGGCTGATGCCGCTGGAGCCGCCGGTCCAGCTTTCTTCGTGGATGACCAGGAGGCGCACCACTTCCAGGATGGCGATGGTGGCCAGCGCGAAGAACGGGCCTCGCAGCCGCAGGGTGGGGTAGCTGATCAGGATGGCCACCGCGCCCGAGATGACCGCGCCCGCCAGCATGCCGAACCACGGTGAAATGCCGAAGTTCTGCGTCAGCAGCGTGGCGGTATAGCCGCCGATGCCGTAGAACACGGCGTGGCCCAGGGACAGTTGGCCGGCGTAGCCGCCGACGATGTTCCAGGCCACCGACAGGGCCGAGAACACGAACAGCAGCACGAACAGATTGGTCCAGAATGGCGTGCCCATGACCACGGGCACCAGGAACATCGCGATCAGCAGGATCAGGCTGACGTAGGTCTTGGGGTGTCGAATATCGGGAAACACATCTCGCTCCTTGTTGCTCTGATCACTCTGTGCCGACGCCGAACAGGCCGTTCGGGCGCAGCACCAGGATCAAGAGGAAGATCCCGAAATACACGACCTCTTTCAGGTCGGGGGCGATGTAGAAGCCGGCCAGCGTGTCGACGATGCCGATGATCATGGAGCCGGCCACGGCGCCGTACAGGCTGCCCAGGCCGCCCAGGACGACGATCACGAACGCCGTCAGCACGAAGTACGTGCCCACGGTGGGAAACACCGGATACTGCGGCGCCAGCAAGCCGGCGGCGATGCCGACGAAGGCCGTGCCCAGGCCGAAAGCGATGGCGTAGACGTTATTGACGTTCACGCCCATCAGGGTGGCGGCGTAGCGGTGTTGCGCCACTGCCCGCAGCGCGCGGCCCAGATAGGTGCGGTGCATGAACAGGTGCAGCAGCACCGCCAGGCTCAGGCCGATCACGAAGGTAATCAGCTGTCCGGTCACCATCGAATAGGGGCCGATGTCGATGGCGTTGGTGCCCAGCTCCACCGGCGCGCGGTAGACGTTGGCGCCGAAGATCACCAGGGCCAGGTTCAGGAGAATGGTGGATACGCCCACCGTGGCGAAGATCTGGATGTGCTGGTCGGCGTTGAGCAGCGGCTGGATGATGCCCTTCTGCGTCAGCGCGCCCAGCGCGAACAGGATGACTGCCACCGGCACCAGGCCGGCATAGGGATGCATGCCGAATTGCGCCGCGATCAGATAGACCATGTACATGCCTATCATCAGGAATTCGCCATGCGCGAAGTTCACCACGCGCACCACGCCGAAGATCAGCGTCAGCCCCAGGCTGATGATGGTATACGCGCCGCCCAGCAACAGGCCGTTGATGACCAGTTGAATGAATAGTTCCATGTTGCAACCTCTTAGAGCGGGTAGCGGCCCTGGTTCGGCCGAGCTGTCGGCCGAACC
>NZ_JCBAMT010000114.1:0-18499 GCF_059760445.1 Achromobacter sp. D7-1
CCACCGCGGCCGCCGTCGCCCTGCGGCCGGCGGTTGCGGTCGCCGCCCTTGGGCGCGTCGGCGCTGCGGCGCGCGGGCGCCGCGGTGTCGTTCAGGCGCATGGTCAGCGCCACGCGCTTGCGAGCCGCGTCCACTTCCAGCACCTTCACGCTGACCGTCTGGCCCACGCGCACGACATCGCGCGGATCCTTCACGAACTTCTCGGCCAGGGCCGAGATGTGGACCAGGCCGTCCTGGTGCACGCCGATGTCGACGAACGCGCCGAAGTTGGCCACGTTGGTCACGACGCCTTCCAGCACCATGCCCGGGTACAGGTCGTTCAGGGTCTCGACGCCTTCCTTGAACTGCGCCGTCTTGAATTCCGGGCGCGGATCGCGGCCGGGCTTTTCCAGTTCGGCGAAGATGTCGCGCACCGTCGGCAGACCGAAGCGCTCGTCGGTGAAGTCGGACGGCGACACGCCCTTGAGGGCTTCGCGCTGGCCGATGATCTGCTTCACTTCGGCCTTGATCTTGGCGACGATGCGTTCGACCACCGGATAGGCTTCCGGGTGGACCGACGAGGCGTCCAGCGGGTTGTCGCCGTTGGGAATGCGCAGGAAGCCCGCGGCCTGCTCGAACGCCTTGTCGCCAAAGCGCGGCACCTTGCGCAGGATCTCGCGGGTCGGGAAGGCGCCGTTCTCGTCGCGCCAGGCGACGATGTTCTTGGCCAGCAGGGAATTCAGGCCGGACACGCGGGCCAGCAGGGCGGCGGACGCGGTGTTCACGTCCACGCCCACGGCGTTCACGCAATCCTCGACCACGGCGTCCAGCGAACGCGCCAGCTCGCGCTGGTTGACGTCGTGCTGGTACTGGCCCACGCCGATGGCCTTGGGATCGATCTTGACCAGTTCGGCCAGCGGATCCTGCAGGCGGCGCGCGATGGACACGGCGCCGCGCAGCGTCACGTCCAGGTCAGGGAATTCCAGGGCGGCGGTTTCGGACGCGGAATAGACGGAAGCGCCGGCTTCGGAGACCACCACGCGGGTGACCTTCAGGTCCGGGAAGCGTTCCATCATGTCGCCCACCAGTTTTTCGCTTTCGCGCGAGGCGGTGCCGTTGCCGATGGCGATCAGGTCGACCTTGTGGCGCGCCACCAGGGCGGCCAGCGTGTTGATGGTGCCTTCGCGGTCGCGGCGCGGCTCGAACGGGTACACGGTGGTGGTGTCCACGACCTTGCCGGTCTGGTCGATCACCGCGACCTTGCAGCCGGTGCGGATGCCGGGGTCCAGGCCCAGCACGGCCTTGGGGCCGGCTGGCGCGGCCAGCAGCAGGTCCTTCAGGTTGGCGGCGAACACGCGGATGGCTTCGGTTTCGCCGCTTTCGCGCAGGCGGCCGATCAGTTCGCTTTCGAAGGCCGTCAGCAGCTTCACGCGCCAGGTCCAGCGGCAGACTTCGCCCAGCCAGCGGGCGCGCGGCGTGGCGTCCAGTGCGAACAGGCCGTTGCCCAGCTTCAGGAAGCCGGCGATGCGGGCCACGCAAGGGTGCGGCGTTTGCGCTTCGAGTTCGGCTTCCAGGCCCAGGCGCAGTTCCAGCACGCCTTGCTGGCGGCCGCGCAGCAGCGCCAGGATGCGGTGCGAGGGCAGGGTGCGCAGCGGCTCGTTGAAGTCGAACCAGTCGCGGAAATTGGCGCCCTCGGTTTCCTTGCCGTCGACCATCTTGGAATGGATCAGGCCGGTGGACCACAGGTGTTCGCGCATGTCGGCCAGCAGGTCCGCGTTTTCCGCGTAGCGCTCGGCCAGGATGTCGCGCGCGCCGTCGAGCGCGGCCTTGGCGTCGTTGATGGACGCTTCCGGATTCAGGTATTGCGCGGCCAGCGCGGCGGGGTCGCAGGCGGGATCGGCCAGGATGCCGTCGGCCAGCGGCTCCAGGCCTGCTTCGCGGGCGATCTGGGCGCGGGTGCGGCGCTTGGGCTTGTACGGCGCGTACAAGTCTTCCAGGCGTTGTTTGGTGTCGGCCGTGGCGATTTCCTGCTGCAGCGCTTGCGTGAGCTTGCCCTGCTGCGAGATGGATTCAAGAATGGAGCCGCGGCGCTCTTCGAGTTCGCGCAGATAGCCCAGGCGCACTTCGAGATTGCGCAGCACGGTATCGTCCAGGCCGCCGGTGGCTTCCTTGCGATAGCGGGCGATGAAGGGCACGGTGGCGCCATCGTCCAGCAATTCCACCGCCGAAGCGATCTGGGAGGCGCGCGTGCCCAGCTCGGTGGCGAGCTGCGCGACGATGCGGGCGTTGTCGACGCCGGCGGCGACGTACGTGATAGCGGAAGTTTCAGACATCTCGATACGACGACAAAAAGGAAAAACAAGGGGCGGATTGTGCCATAAGCCGCTGTTACAAAACGTGCCAGGGTGGACGGATATGTCCCCCTTGCGCTGCCCGGGTGGCCAATCGGCGGTCCGGCAGCGGGTATCATTTGGTCCTTTCCCACACAAGTGTCTGGCGCCCGAACCGCAACCGGCACCGGTTCACCGTTGACTCGCTATGCTGGACCTGGACATCTCCGAATTCTTCGACGCCGACGGGCCTTTGGCCACGGCCTTGCCCGGCTACAAGCCGCGCCCCTCGCAGGTTGAACTCTCGCAGGCCATAGGCCAAGCCATCCAGGACCGCGCCACCCTGGTGGCCGAGGCGGGCACCGGCATCGGCAAGACCTGGGCCTATCTTGTACCCGCCTTCATCCAGGGCGGCAAGGTGCTGATTTCCACCGGCACCCGCACCCTGCAGGACCAGCTTTTTGCCCGCGACCTGCCGCGCGTGCGCGCGGCGCTGGCCGCGCCGGTGACCGCCGCGCTGCTCAAGGGCCGCGGCAACTACGTCTGTCATTACCACCTGGACCGCCTGCAGGGCGACGAGCGCGCCTTGAAGTCGCGCACCGAAATCCAGCAGCTGCGCCAGATCCAGGTGTTCGCCGGCATCTCCAAGACGGGTGATCGCGGCGACCTGGCGCAGGTGCCGGAAGACGCCGACATCTGGCAGCGCGTGACCTCCACGCGCGAGAACTGCCTGGGCCAGGAATGCCCGCGCATTCGCGACTGTTTCGTGGTGAAGGCGCGCCGCCAGGCGCAAGAAGCCGACGTGGTGGTGGTCAACCACGCCCTGTTCATGGCCGACCTGGTGCTGCGCGAAGAGGGTGTGACCGATCTGCTGCCCGAAGCGGACACCGTGATCTTCGACGAAGCGCACCAGTTGCCGGATACCGCCACCCGCTTCCTGGGCAGCAGCGTGTCCACGCACCAGCTACTGGATTTTGGCCGCGCGATGGAAGCGGCCGGCCTGGCCTATGCGCGCGAGGCCGCCAAATGGAGCGACGTCAGCCGCCATGTGGAAACGGCGGCGCGCGAGCTGCGCCTGGTCTGTGCGCCGCTGGACAAGATGCCTGGCCGCAAGGCCACCTTCGAGGCCATCCCCAACCCCGAGGAATTCGACGAAGCGCTATTGGCGCTGCGCGAGGCCGTGGACGGCGCCGCGAAGGCGCTGGGCGCGGTGGCCGAAAAGCACCCGGACCTGATGGCGGCCGCGCGCAGCGGCGCCGAGATCTCGGTGCGGCTCAAGCGCTGGGCCACGCCAGGACGGGCGACCGCGGATCACGGCGACGAAGGCTGGGGCCGCGACGACCAGGCGCCCGAGCCTGCGATGCAATCGGCGTTGGGCGACGGACTCTCCACGCCCGTCGCGATCCTGGAAGGCGCTGCCGCCGCGGAACAATGGTCCGGGCCCGCGGTGCGCTGGGTCGAGCACGGCCAGCATCACGTGCGCCTGCATTCGGCGCCGCTGTCGGTGGCCCAGGCCTTTTCCAAATACCGCAAGCCGGGCCAGGCCTGGATCATGACTTCGGCCACCTTGTCCGTGAACGGCGAGTTCACCCACTTCACCAGCCAGCTTGGCCTGGAGAAGGCGCGCACGGGCAAGTGGGAATCGCCCTTCGACTACCCCGAGCAAGCCTTGCTGTTCGTGCCGCGCGGCATGCCCGAACCGCAATCGCCGCAGTTCCTCGACCGTTTCGTGCAGACGCTGTTGCCGCTGCTGGAGGCCAGTCCCGGCGGCACGCTGGTGCTGTGCACGACGCTGCGCGCCGTGGACAAGGTCGCCAACCTGCTGGCCGACGCCTTCGACGATGCCGGACATGAATGGCCCTTGCTCAAGCAGGGCGAAGGCACGCGCCGCGACCTGCTGGACCGCTTCTGCAAGCTGGAGCATCCGGTGCTGGTGGGCAGCGCCAGTTTCTGGGAAGGCATCGACCTGCCTGGCGATGTGCTGACCCTTGTGGCGATCGACAAGCTGCCGTTCGCGCCGCCCGACGATCCCGTCATCGAGGCGCGGCTGCGCGCCTGCCGCGCGCAGGGCGGCAATCCGTTTTCGGAATACCAGTTGCCCGAAGCCGCGATTTCGCTCAAGCAGGGCGCGGGCCGCTTGATCCGCACGGAATCCGATTGGGGGGTGCTGATGGTGGGCGATGCGCGCCTGGTCGAAAAGCCTTACGGCAAGCGACTGTGGCGCGGATTGCCGCCATTTGCGCGGACGCGCGAGCTGGAAGAAGTGCTGGCGTTCTACCGGCGCAAGCAGGAACCGCAGGGCTAGAAGCGGGGCTGTGTCAGAAGACACGCCAGGAGGTGGCCCCGCCAAATGGTGACCCCGCCTGATGATTGCGTCGCCGCAATGAGGCTCGCCGGCATGGTCAGGCGACGACCCGTTCCGTCCTGCGCGACAGCGCCCACCATCCTGTCATGACCGCGGCCAGGCCCACGATGGGCAGCATGGCGGCATTCAGCGCCTCCCAGCCCATGCGCGCCAGCGCCGGCCCGGCGGCCAGCGTGGCCAGTGCGGTGGTGGCATACCGCAGCATCTCGGCCGCCCCTTGCACCCGTGCCCGTTCGGCGGGACGGTAGGATTGGGCGAGCAGCGTGGTGCCGCCTACGAACATGAAGTTCCAGCCCACACCCAGGCAGAACAATGCCGCATGGAAGGCCGTGAGCGAAGTCGATTGCATCGCGATCAGCGAGCAGGCCGCGTTCAGCGCCATGCCCATGCCGAGCACGCGCGGCAGTCCCAGCCGGTTGATCAACGCGCCGGCGAAAAACGCCGGGGCGTACATGCCGATGAGGTGCCACTGCATGATGCTGGCGCCGTCGGCAATGCTGTGCTGGCAGGCCACAGCGGCGAGCGGCGCGGCTGTCATGACGAACATCATCGAGACCGACCCCACGACATTGTTGGCCAGCGCCGCCACGAATATCGGCTGCCGCATGACTTCGCCCAAGGGACGGGCCGGCAGGCCCGCGGCCTGCGTGTCGGCGGGCTGGCTGCCGTCGGCTTCCTGGTCGCGGTAGGCGAGGAGCAGCAGCGCGCTGGCCGCTCCCAGCAGGGCCACCATCAGATAGGCGCCAGAGAAGATCGCGGCGGGAAAGATGTCCTTGGCCCAGGCAGCCAGCGCCGGTCCTGCAATGGCCGCGATGACGCCGCCGGTCAGAACCACGGAGATGGCGCGGCTCTTGGCTTCGGCGGGCACCGCGTCCGCGGCCGCCAGCCGGTAGTACTGCGCGAAGGCCTGGAACACGCCGACCAGCGCCGTACCCAGGCAAAAGAGCCAGAAGTCGCTGGCGAAGACCGCGGCCACGGAAATCAGCCCGCCGGCCGCGCCCGCCAGCGATCCCAATATGAAACCGGCGCGCCGGCCGATGCGCTGCATGAGCAAGGAGGCATACCAGGTCACCGCGGCGCCCGCCACCGTGATCAGCGCAAAAGGCAGCGTCGCCAGCGCCGGATGCGGCGCCAGCATCTGGCCGGTCAGCGCCGTCAGGGTCAGGTCGATGGAGATCGCCGCGATGTACAGGCCTTGGCACACGGCGAGGATGCGGGCATTGCGCAGGCCGCGCAGGGAAGCGTTCATGGCAGGAGCAGGTCCGGAGGATTGACAGGCCCCACTCTAGCGCCCGAAACTATGGCAAGAATGACTATTTTCCCTCGTTTCTTGCCATGGCGACTCACAGAGTATGCATCCCGCCCGTGCCGAACTTCCAGCTGCTCGACATGGCCGGGCCGCTGTCAGTCTTTCAGATCGCCGCCGAACTGGTGCCGGGCGCCTATGAGGTAGCCGTGGTGTCGGCCGAGGGCGGGCCGGTCCGCTGCTCGGCTGGCGTGCCCGTGCTGACGCGTCCCTGGCGCGGCCTGCGCGCCGATACCGTGCTGGTGCCGGGCGGCCAGGGCGCGCGCGAGCCCCAGGCTGCGCCGGCCATGCTGGCCTATCTGCGCGGCGCGCATGCGCGCGGACGGCGCGTGGCCAGCGTCTGCACGGGCGCTTTCGTGCTGGCGCAGGCCGGCATCCTGCAGGGGCGCCGGGTGACGACCCACTGGCGCCACGCCGCCGAATTGCAGCAGCGCCATCCGGCATTGGCAGTGGAGGCGGATCGCATCTATGTCGAGGACCGCACGGTGTGGACCTCCGCGGGCATCACGGCCGGCATCGATCTTGCGTTGGCCATGGTGCAGGCCGACCACGGCGAGGCGGTTGCCCGAGCCACCGCCCGCGAGATGGTGGTCTATCACCGGCGCACGGGCGGGCAATCGCAGTTCTCAGTCCTGCAAGACCTGGCGCCGGCCAGCGGACGCATGCGCGAGGTCCTGGCCCACGTCGGCCAACATCTGGATCAAGTGCTGGACATCGAGCGCCTGGCCGCCGTGGCCTGCCTGAGTCCGCGCCAATTCTGCCGCCAGTTCAAGCTTGAAACCGGCCAGACTCCGGCCAAGGCCGTGGAGCGGGTGCGCGCCGAAGCCGCACGCGAACTGGTGGAAGAAGGCGAAGCCGGCATGGACGCCATCGCGCGCCGGGTGGGTTTCGGTGACACGGAACGCATGCGCCGCGCCTTCATCCGCATTTACGGGCAACCGCCACAAGCCATGCGGCGCGGCGCGCCCACATGAAAAAAGCCCCTGCGCTGCAGGGGCTTTCTTCGGTGCGGCAACTGATATGTCAGTTGAAGGGGTTCCACCAGCTCTTGTCGGCCTTCAGGCCCTTGGTCTTGAATTCGCTGTTGGGGAAGTTCTTGTCGTACACGCGCTGCGAGTCGTTCTTCAGTTCGGTCATGCCGAGCTTGTCGTAGGACTCGACCATCAGGTAGAGCGCTTCCTCGGTGGCGGGGGCGCCTTCGAAGTCGGTGATGACGGTTTGCGCGCGGTTGGCGGCGGCCACGTAGGCGCCGCGCTCATAGTAGTAGCGGGCAACGTGCACTTCGTTCATGGCGATGGTGTTGACCAGCCAGGCGACGCGCTTCTCGGCGTCCACCGTGTACTTGCTGTCCGGGTAGCGCTTGATCAGCTCGTTGAACGCGTCATAGGACGCGCGCAGGCCCTTGGGATCGCGTTCGGCGGGATCCTGGCCGGTAATGCTGCTCATGAAGGCGCTGGCCGGGGTGAAGTTGATCAAGCCCTTCAGGTAAAGGGCGTAATCGGTGCCGGGATGGTTGGGATAGAGCTGCTGGAAGCGGTCGATGGCGGCCAGGGCCTGTTCGTTTTCGCCGTCCTTCCAGTTGACGTAGGCGAGCTCAAGCAGGGCTTGCTGCGCGTAGACGCCGAAGGGGTAGCGGCTTTCGATCGCGGTCAGCCGCTCGCGCGCTTCTTTCCAGCCGCCCGAAGACATTTCCGCCTTGGCGTCCGCGTAGAGCTGTTCGGCGCTCCAGTTGGTGGTCTTGTCATATTTGCTGTTGGTCGAGCCGCAACCGGCGATGACCATGACGGCAAACAGCGCGATAACCACGCGCAAAACCGGCCCGCTTCGGGAGGCGGGATTCGAGGGAGCTGCGGAGTGGTGAATCACGAGAATCGTATCCTTGGTGTTAGCATGCAAGGCTGATTATATGATTTGTCTCCATGTCTGATACAGCCTCCGGCGCGGATCTCGTTTCTGATGATGAACTCCTGGGTAATTCCGAGGATTCTCCCCAGGGGGAACCGCAATTTGTAACCGTGCCTTCCAGCACGCGCGCTGACCGGCTGGACAAGGTGCTGGCGGGGCTGTTGCCCGAGCATTCCCGTGGCCGGCTGCAGGGTTGGATCGAGGCCGGCAACGTCCACGTGAACGGCAAGCCCGGCAAGGTGCGCCAGACGGTCGGTCCCAGTGATGAACTCACCGTCTGGCCTCAGCCCGCGCCTGAATCCCTGGCTTTCGCGCCCGAACCTGTCGATTTCGCAGTCGTCGACGAAAGTCCCGACTGGATCGTGGTGAACAAGCCCGCAGGCCTGGTCACGCACCCCGGTGCCGGCAATTGGAGCGGCACGCTGCTAAACGGCCTGCTGTACCGCTATCCCGAACTGACCCAGGTGGCGCGTGCCGGCATCGTGCATCGCCTGGACAAGGACACTTCCGGCCTGATGGTCGTGGCGCGCAACGAAACTGCCCAGACGCATCTGGTGCGCCAATTGCAGGCGCGCAGCATGGGCCGGGAATATGTGGCGCTGGCCCATGGCTGGCTGGCCGCGGCCGGCAAGGTCGATCGTCCCATCGGCCGCGATTCGCGCGTGCCGGTGCGCATGAGCGTGGAACGCCCGGTGGCGCCCAAGCCGGCCATTACCCATTACGCGCCCGCTCGCCGCGGCGAAGCGGATCCCGGCGGCCGCGTCACCGAAGTGGTGTGCCGCCTGGAAACCGGCCGCACCCATCAGATCCGCGTGCACATGGCCAGCCTGGGGCATCCGCTGCTGGCCGATACGCTGTACGGCGGCAAGAACATCGTGGGCGCGCAGCGGCAGATGCTGCATGCGCGCGCGCTGCATTTCGAAGATCCGGGCGGCCGCGGCGAAGTCGAGTTCGCCGCAGCCGTGCCTCCCGACATGGGCTTGGTCCAGGAAGAGATCGCATGGAACGCGTAGTGGCAGGCCTGCCGGTAGTGACAGGCCCGGAATGGGCGGGCGTGAACTATTTCTGCACGACCCGGGCAGGGGGCGTCGGCGTCGCGCCGCACGACACCTTGAATCTGGGTCGCCGCGCTGGAGACGATCCGGACACGGTCATTGAAAACCGGCGCCGCGTGCGTGCCGCGCTGCCCGCCGAACCCCTGTGGCTGCGTCAGGTCCACGGCAGCGAAGTCGTGGACGCTGATCAGGCCGACCTCCCGGACGAGCCGGCGGTCGATGCCAGCGTCACGGCGCGGCCCGGCCGCGTCCTGGCCGTCATGGTGGCGGACTGCCTGCCGGTGGTCATCGCCGATGCGCAAGGCACGGTGCTGGGCGCGGCGCATGCCGGCTGGCGCGGCCTGTCGGGCGGCGTGCTGGAACATACGCTGGCCGCCATGCGCGCCAAGGCGCCGCAGGCTTCGGGCTGGCGCGCCTGGGTCGGACCGGGCATCGGTCCGCAGGCGTTCGAGGTCGGCCAGGACGTGCTGGATGCCTTCTCCCAGGACGATCCCGCGGCCTTGCGCTACTTCGCGCCGCGGCCCGGGCTATCCGGAAAATGGCTGGCCGATCTCGCCGGATTGGCTGATTTCCGCCTGCGCCGCGCCGGAGTACAAGATGTCTCCTTGAGCGGACTGTGCACGGTGGCCGGGGCCGATCGATTCTTCTCGTACCGCCGTGATGGCGAAACCGGACGCATGGCGTTGCTGGCCTGGCTCGGCGGGGTTTGATCTGGCGCAAGGCCCGCGGCTGGGCTTGCGGCGTACCCTGGCAGGCCTCCTTGTATACCCGCATTGACAGCCCCGGACCCGGAATGCAACATCAATCGCGTAGTTTCGATAACAAGGTGTCGAAGTGAATGCCAATCTCTCCGCAGGGCCCATTCCGGTGAGTGTGGCACCGGAAGTCCTGGCCGACATACAGGCCGAATTCTCCCGCGAGTGGCAACGCCTTTGCGATGACGCCCGCCGTGGCGCGCTTGCGCCGCCGCCAGACCGCCGCTTTTCCGGCGATGCCTGGGCCTCCCATCATTCGCACCTGCTGCTGGCGCACACCTACCTGCTGTCGGCCCGCGCCATGTCGCGCATGGTCGATGCAGCCCAGGTCAGCGAGCCCATGCGCGACCGCCTGCGCTTTTCCATCATGCAATGGGTCGACGCGCTGTCGCCGTCGAACTTCCTGGCGCTGAACCCGGATGCCCAGCAATCCATCGTCGAAAGCGCCGGACGCGCGCTCAACGAAGGGCTGGCCAATCTGCTGGGCGACGTCAAGAAAGGCCGCATCACGCAGACGGACGAATCGCAGTTCGAGATCGGCCGCAACGTCGCGGTGACGCCAGGCGAAGTGGTGTTCGAAAACCGGCTGTTCCAGCTCATCCAGTACGCGCCGTCCACGCCCACCGTGCATGAGCGGCCGCTGGTCATCGTGCCGCCGAACATCAACAAGTTCTACATCCTGGACCTGCAGCCCGAGAATTCCTTCGTGCGGCACGCCGTGGACCAGGGCTACACGGTATTCCTGATTTCGTGGCGCAATCCGGTGTCCAGCGACACCGATGGCGTGGACCGCGCGACTTGGTCCGATTATCTGGACGACGCAGTGCTGCAGGCGCTGCGCGTGGCCAGCGACATCACCAAGCAGCCGCAGGTCAACGCGCTGGGCTTTTGCGTGGGCGGTACGATGCTGGCCTCCGCGCTGGCGCTGGCCGAGGCGCGCGGCGAGCACCCCGTGGCTTCGCTGACCCTGCTGACCTCGCTGCTCGATTTCCACGATACCGGCGTCCTGAACGTCTTCGTCGACGAAGCCCACGCGCTGCTGCGCGACCATCAACTGGGCCAGGGCGGCCTGATGCCCGGGCGTGACCTCGCCACCACCTTCTCGTTCCTGCGGCCCAATGAATTGGTCTGGAACTATGTCGTGGGCAACTACCTGAAGGGCCAGAAGCCGCCTGCGTTCGACCTGCTGTTCTGGAATGGCGACAGCACCAATCTGCCCGGACCGTTCTTCTCCTGGTACTTCCGCAATACCTACCTGGAGAACAACCTCAAGGTGCCGGGCCGGGCGCAGGCCGCGGGCATGCCCCTGGACCTGACGCGGCTGGAAATGCCGGCGTACATCTTCGGGTCGCGCGAGGACCATATCGTGCCCTGGGTCTCGGCCTATGCATCCACTCAGGTGCTGCGCGGCCCGCAGCGTTTCGTGCTGGGGGCTTCCGGCCACATCGCCGGCGTGGTGAATCCTCCGGCCAAGAAGCGCCGCAGCTATTGGGCGGCTGACAAGCTCGAACAGTCGGGCCATCATCTGCCTGGCGATCCGAACGCATGGTTCGCGCAGGCCGTCGAAACGCCGGGCAGCTGGTGGCCCGATTGGGCTGGCTGGCTGTCGGGCCATTCGGGCAAGCAGGTCAAGGCGCGTGAAAAATTGGGCAATGCCAAGTACCGGCCGATAGAGCCGGCGCCTGGCAGGTATGTGAAAGTCCGGGCAGCCTGAAACCGCGATCAGCGGTTAGGCCCGGATAGAAGAAGGTTAATTAACGAGGCGTCCGTCGCACACAGGAGGAAGTCCAATGAGCGGAAAACTGGCTTACGTAACAGGCGGGATGGGCGGTATCGGCACCTCTATTTGCCAGCGCTTGGCCAAGGAAGGCTTTCGCGTGGTGGCAGGTTGCGGCCCCAGCCGCAATTACCAGCAATGGCTGGACGAGCAGGCAGCGCAGGGCTATACGTTCTACGCGTCCGTGGGCAACGTGTCCGACTGGGACTCCACGGTAGAGGCCTTCGAACGGGTCACGAAGGAACTGGGCCCGGTCGACGTGCTGGTCAACAATGCGGGCATCACGCGCGATGGCCTGTTCCGCAAGATGAGCGCCGATGATTGGCGCGCGGTCATCGACACCAACTTGAACAGCCTGTTCAATGTGACCAAGCAGGTCATCGAAGGCATGGTCGAGCGTCAGTGGGGCCGCATCATCAACATCAGCTCGGTCAACGGGCAGAAGGGGCAGTTCGGCCAGACCAACTATTCCACGGCCAAGGCCGGCATCCATGGCTTCACCATGGCGCTGGCCCAGGAAGTGGCCAGCAAGGGCGTCACCGTCAATACGATTTCGCCCGGCTACATCGGCACCGACATGGTCCGCGCCATCCGTCCCGACGTGCTGGAAAAAATCGTTGCCACCATTCCGGTGCGCCGCCTTGGCACGCCGGAGGAAATCGCTTCCATGACGGCGTGGCTGGCCTCGGACGAGTCCGGCTTTTCGACGGGCGCGGACTTCTCGCTCAACGGCGGCCTGCACATGGGCTGACGCATCGCGGGCCGCCAGCGGGCGGCCCGTCGGTACCGGAGGGCCTCGGGGAGAGGGCCCTCCGGATTACACTAACCCTATTCCAAGCCTTAGAGATCGCCCGATCCGGGGACAACCATGACGCAAGCACAAACCGGCGCCAGCCTGCGCCTGATTAAAAAGTACCCCAACCGTCGTCTGTACGACACCCGGACCAGCACCTACATCACCCTGGCAGATGTCAAGCAACTGGTCCTGGCCAATGAAGAATTCCAGGTCGTCGATGCCAAGAGCAGCGAAGACCTGACGCGCAGCATCCTGCTGCAGATCATCCTCGAAGAGGAAAGCGGCGGCATGCCGATGTTCTCGTCGAACATGCTTTCGCAGATCATCCGTTTTTACGGCCATGCCATGCAGGGCATCATGGGTTCCTACCTGGAAAAGAACATCCAGGCCTTCATCGAAATCCAGCAGCGCATGGCGGAACAGTCCAAGGGCCTGTACGGCAGCCAGTTCGGTCCCGAGGCCTGGGCGCAGTTCATGAACGTGCAGACGCCCATGCTGCAGAACATGATGAACAACTACATCGACCAGAGCAAGAATCTGTTCGTGCAGATGCAGGACCAGATGCAGGATCAGACGCGCGCCATGTTTTCGACCTTCCCGTTCACGCCGGGCGGCACGCAAGGTTCCGGACGCAAGTAGCGGCGGGGCTGCGCCCTGCGCGGCCTCATCGATCAAGCACCCCAACAGCCGGATAGCGGTCCGGTTCTTGGGGTGTTTTTCATCCTCGCGCGCCGGCCCTGGCGCGCGGCATGTGAAAGAACAGAATCCCAGGAGCGCATGCATGAGACTGAACAAGGCGTTTTCCCGCTTGGCCTGCACCGCATTGGCCGGGCTGACGGTCCTGTCCGCGTCGTCTGCCGCCTGGGCCTGCACGCGCGTGGTCTTCCACGGCGCCGGCGATCAAGTGGTCACGGCTCGTTCGATGGACTGGAAGAACGACATCACCAGCAACCTGTGGGTGCTGCCTCGCGGCATGGCGCGCAGCGGCGAGGCCGGCCCGAATTCCCTGCGCTGGACCTCGCGCTACGGCAGCGTGGTCACGTCCGGCTATGACGTCTCCACCACGGACGGCGTGAACGAAGCGGGCCTGAGCGCCAATCTGCTGTGGCTGGCGGAATCGCAGTATCCGCAGTTCGACGCGCGGAGCAAGCCCGGGCTGACCATCGCCGCGTGGGCGCAGTACGTGCTGGACAACTACGCCACCGTCAAGGAGGCCGTGGCGGCGCTGGAACAGGAGCCCTACACCATCGTCTCGGACAACGTGCCGGGGGAGGATCGCCTGACGACGCTGCACCTGTCGATCTCGGACGCGAGCGGCGACAGCGCCATCATCGAATACATCGGCGGGCGCCAGGTGATCCACCACAGCCGCGACTACCAGGTGATGACCAACTCGCCTCAATTCGAGCAGCAGTTGGCGCTCGACGCTTACTGGCAACAGATCGGCGGCACCACCATGCTGCCGGGCACCAACCGCGCGGCCGATCGTTTCGTGCGGGCATCGTTCTATATCAACGCCATTCCCAAGGACCCTGATCCCAACAAGGCGCTGGCCAGCGTCTTCAGCGTGATACGCAATGTCTCGGTGCCCTACGGCATCAGCACGCCCGGGCAGCCCAATATTTCGTCCACCCGCTGGCGTACTGTTTTCGACCATCAGCGCAAGCTGTATTTCTTTGAATCGGCGCTGACGCCCAATACGTTCTGGGTGGATCTCAAGGCCGTGGATTTCAGTCCGGAAAGCGGCAAGGTGCTGAAGCTGGACCTGGGGCCGGACCAGCGCCACACCTACGCGGGCGACGCCACTCGCGCCTTCCAGCCGTCGGCGCCATTCAAATTTCTCGGACTCTGAAGGGGCGAACCGGACCTCTTGCACCGCTTGATCAAACGCAATGATCCGCTGATTTTCCTGGCTTCAGGTTCAGGGTTCTGTCAGTTGATTTGGTTACATTAATGAAAACGGTTCTTGTTTGTATTTTACGAGCCGTCGTCTCATTCGTGTCTCAAGGATTATGCACATGATCAAGAAAGCCTTGGCCCTGGCCATTGTCGCCCTGAGCGTTTCCGCCGCGAACGCGGCCGAATACCCCATCGGCAAACCGGTGGAAAAGGGCGGCATGGAAATCGGCGCGGTGTACCTGCAGCCGATCGAAATGGACCCCCCCGGGATGATGCGCCCGGCCAAGGATTCGGATGTGCACCTTGAAGCCGACATCCACGCCACCGCCGGCAACAAGACGGGCTTCCCCGAAGGCGAGTGGGTGCCTTACCTGGTCGTGAAGTATGAAATCCAGAAGGTCGGCAGCCAGAACGTGCAGAAGGGCACCTTCATGCCCATGGTCGCCAACGACGGCCCGCACTACGGCGAGAACGTCAAGCTGGAAGGCCCGGGCAAGTACAAGCTGAAGTATTCGATCCTGCCCCCGACCGCGGACAAGATGAGCCACTTCGGCCGCCACGTCGACAAGGAAACCGGCGTGGGTCCCTGGTTCGAACCCTTCGACCTGGAATATGAATTCGTCTACGCCGGCACCGGCAAGAAGGGCGGTTACTGATCGTGCGCAGCCTGCTACGCCTTGTCGCCGCATTGCTGATCGGCTTGGCCGGCCTGGCCGGCGGGGCGCCGGCGCAGGCGGACGAACTGCCCACGTTCACGCTGAGGTTCAAGCCGGACGGCACGTTCGAGCCCGCCACGCTGGAAGTGCCGGCGGGCCGCTTCAAGATCGAGCTCATCAACGAGAGCAACGAGCCGGTGGAATTCGAAAGCATTCCGCTGCGCAAGGAGAAAGTCCTGGGGCCGGGCGTGAAGTCCTTCGTGGTCATCACCATCTCCCGTCCCGGCGAGTATCCCTTTTTTGATGACTTTCACCAGAGCGTGAAAGGCACCTTGGTCGTCAAACCCAAGGAATAAGCGGTAGCAATATATGGAACAGGTCCTCTTTATCGTCTGGCGTGAAAGCGTCGAAGCCATGCTGGTGGTGGGCATTCTGTACACCTGGCTGCGCTCCACGCCCGAGGGCAAGCGCGGCCTGACCTACCTGTGGGGCGGCGTTGCCGCGGGCCTGGCGCTGGCCGTGGCCTTGGCGCTGGTGCTGCTGGGCGTTTCCAACTGGCTCAGCGACGAAGGCCAGGAATGGTTCCAGGCCATCATGTCGCTGGCCGCATGCGCGCTGGTGGTGCAGATGGTCGTCTGGATGAAGAAGCACGGCCGCACGCTCAAGGGCGAACTCGAAAGCGGCGCCCGCGCTTCAGTCGCCAGCGACAACTGGTGGGGCCTCTTCATATTGGTCGCGATCGCCGTGGCGCGCGAAGGCAGCGAAACCGTCGTGTTCCTGTACGGCACCGTGTCGGCGGGCGAGGGCGGCAGCGACATGCTGATGCTGGCGCTGGCCGGCGCGGCCGGTTTCGTCGTGGCGCTGTTGACGTTCTGGCTGCTGCAACTGGGCGGCAAGTTCATTACCTGGCGCCGCTTCTTCCGCGTGACTGAAATCCTGTTGTTGCTGCTGGCCGGATCGCTGCTGGTGGGCGGTCTGGATCACCTGATTTCGCTGGACGTCCTGCCGACCATCGTCGATCCGGTCTGGGACAGTTCCTGGCTCTTGAGCGATAGCACCGGCGTGGGCAAGATTCTGGCCGATTTTGCCGGCTATCGCGCGCTGCCTGCGCTGAGTTCGGTGCTGTTGTGGGTGGCTTACTGGATCATCGTGTGGGCGCTGCTGCGCTGGGTGGGAGGCAAGCCCGCAGGCGCTGCCACCGCCGCTCGCAGTGCTTCCTGAACCCGACTATTGCCGGACTGAATATTTGAAGGTTTGACCATGGCAGCTGCACTCGGGAGGGCGACCTCCCGTATCGCCGACTTCCTCCGTGACCATGCCCCGCTGTTGCGCAAGCTGCAGTGGGGCATTGTTGCGATGTACGCGTTCCTTTTGATCGTGCCCGCGATCCTGCCTTTGCCGGACAACGCGGCCTCGGTGTTCAACAACCTGACCATCGTCGCGCAGTTCGCGTTCTGGGGCGTGTGGTGGCCGTTCGTGCTCATCTCCATGCCCATCCTGGGTCGGGCCTGGTGCGGCTGGCTGTGTCCCGAGGGCATGCTGACAGAATGGGCCAGCGAACGCGGCCAGGGACATGCGATCCCGAAATGGATGCGTTGGGGCGGCTGGCCATTCGTCGCGTTCGCGCTCACGACCGTGTACGGCCAACTGGTCAGCGTGTACCAGTATCCCCTGGCGGTGTTGGCGGTGCTGGGCGGGTCCACCGTGGCGGCCATGATCGTCGGCTGGCGCTATGGCCGCAGCAAGCGCGTGTGGTGCAAATACCTGTGCCCGGTCAACGGCGTGTTCAATCTGCTGGCCAAGCTGGCGCCTTGGCACTTCAAGGTGGACGAAGAGAAGTGGCGCCATCCGGTCATCCGCATCGAACCCATCAACTGTGCGCCGCTAGTGCCGCTGCGCCACATGAAGGGCGCGGGCGATTGCCATGTCTGTGGGCGCTGCAGCGGCTATCGCGGCGCGATCGAGCTGACGGCGCGTTCGCCCGAAGAAGAGATCGTGCATGTCACTCACGGCGACCCGTGGCAGACGGCGCTGCTGTGCTTCGGCCTGATGGGCATCGCGATCGGCGCCTTCCTCTGGAGCGCCAGCCCCTGGTATGTGACCGCCAAGCAGTGGGCCGCGACCTGGCTGGTCGAACACGACATCATGTGGCCGCTGCTGGACAACGCGCCCTGGTTCATCCTGACGCATTACCCGGAAGTGAACGACAGCTTCTCATGGCTGGACGGCGCGGGCATCCTGATGTTCGTCGTCGGCGCCACGATCTGTGTCGGCGGCGCCTCCTTCCTGTCGCTGTGGATCGCCGACCGACTGGCGCCCGCCGCGCCTGTGGCAGGCGAGCCCGTGACGCGCTGGGGCCGTCCCGGCCTGCACAAGCTGGCGCAGGCCCTGATCCCATCCGCCGGCATCGGCGTGTTCCTGGGCCTGTCGGCCACCACGGTCAATCTGCTCAAGCACGAAGGGATGCAAGCCGCCTGGGCCGCACCCGTGCGCTTCACGCTGCTGAGCCTGGCGGTGCTGTGGACGCTGCGCCTGTTTGCGCGGCTGCTGAAGCCGCGCCTGGCGAGCGCCTGGCGCAAAGGCCTGGCCTGGCTGGTGCTGGCGGCCGGCCTGGCGCCGTTCTGCCTGGCCTGGGTGCTGTTCTTCGCGGTCTGGTAGCCCGCGTCCGAGGCATGCGATAAAGTGGGGTATTGCGCCGGCCGAGGCCGGCGCAGTTCTTTCAACTATCGCATCCGCCATGGCCTCATACGCTTTCCGCCTGCTCAACGTCTTCGCTTCCTCCACCTTCAGCGGCAACCAGCTATGCGTGTTCGAAGACGCGCGCGGCATGGACGACGCCACCATGCTGAACCTGGCGGCGCAGTTCAATCTGTCCGAAACGACCTTTATCCTGCCGTCCGACCAGGCGGCGGCGCGGGTGCGCATCTTCACGCCGGGCTTCGAGATGAAGTTCGCGGGCCATCCTACGATCGGAACCGCGCAGGTCGTGCGGGATTTGCGGCGGACGGGCGATGAGTTGACGCTGGAGTTCGCCGCCGGCGTGGTGCCGGTGACGGCGCGCGGCGACGCCTGGACCTTTACCGCGCCGTGCCCGGATGGCGTGCGCACCGCGGCGCCGGCGCGGGAACGCACCGAGATAGCCAGTTTGCTGGGCCTGAACGCCGACGATCTGTTGGGTGATCCGATCTGGATGGACACGGGCGCCGACCAGTTGCTGGTGCCGCTGGCCAGCGTGGAAGCCTTGCGCCGCGTTGCGCCCGACGCTTCCCGGCTCGACCGCTGGCAGGCCAACAGCCTGGGCCGCAAGGTCATGTACACCTTTGCCTTTGACGATAGCCGTCAACAAGATGGCAGGCAGGTGGTGGTGGCGCGCTACTTCTACGCCAAGGCGGGCGGCGGCGTGAACGAGGATGCCGGTACGGGTTCCGCCTGCGCCAATCTGGGCGGCTGGCTGCGGCATCAAAAGCGCCCCTTGCCCGCCAGCATTCTGGTGGAGCAGGGCGACCAGATGGGCAGGCCCTGCCGCTTGCTGCTGGACGTCCAGGCCGATGGCCGGATCCAGGTGGGCGGACGCGCGCTGGAGATAGGCCGCGGCGTGGTCGATATCTGAAATCAAGAGGCGGAAAGGGCAGAGCCCTGCCGCACGTCCATGAACAAAGCGGCGCCTGTGTCCGAC
>NZ_JCBAMT010000115.1:0-18496 GCF_059760445.1 Achromobacter sp. D7-1
CGCCGGCTGGGCTGCGCTTCCTGCATCCATCATGGGCGCGGACGGCGGGGGCTGGCAAGCCCTGCCATTCGAGGCCGGCCGCTCAGCGCAGGTCGCCGCAACGCCAGGCGAAAGCGCCGTAGGCGCCTTTATCCGTTGCGGTAGAGAAAGCTGTAGGCGTTGATCGCCGGTACCCCTCCCAGGTGCGCATACAGAACCCGCGAGCCCGCGGGTATCTCGCCGCGGCGGATGATGTCCATCATGCCCTGCATGGATTTTCCTTCGTAGACCGGGTCGGTCATCATGCCCTCGAGCCGGGCGCACAGGCGGATGGCCTCGTTGGTCTCGGCCGACGGCAAGCCGTAGGCGGGATAGGCATAGCGGGTGTCCAGCACCACGTCGCGCTCTTCGATGGCAGTTCCCAATCCGACCAGGTCGGCGGTGCGCCGCGCGATGCGCAGGATCTGCGCCCGGGTCTGCTCGGGCGTGCCCGAGGCGTCGATGCCGATGACGCGGTCGGCGCGCCCATCGGCTGCAAAGCCCACCACCATGCCGGCCTGAGTGCTGCCCGTGACCGCGCACACCACGACATAGTCGAACTTGAATCCCAGCTCCGCTTCCTGGCGCCGCACTTCCTCGGCGAAGCCGACGTAGCCCAGGCCGCCCAGTTCGTGGTCCGATGCGCCGGCCGGAATCGCATAGGGCTTGCCGCCGCGCTTGCGGACGTCCTCCAGGGCCTCCTCCCAGCTGCGCCGGAAGCCGATGTCGAAACCCTGATCCACCAGGCGCACGTCGGCGCCCATCAGGCGGCTCATCATGATGTTGCCGACCCGGTCGTAGACCGCGTCCGAATAGTCCACCCAGTTCTCCTGCACCAGCACGCAAGCCAGTCCCAGCTTGGCGGCCACGGCGGCCACCATGCGGGTGTGGTTGGACTGGATGCCGCCGATCGTGACCAGCGTGTCGCAGCCTTGTTCCAGGGCTTGCGGGATCAGGTATTCCAGCTTGCGCAGCTTATTGCCGCCGAAGGCAAGGCCGCTGTTGCAGTCTTCGCGCTTGGCGTAGATCTCGACCTTGCCGCCCAGGTGCGCGGACAGGCGATCGAGCTTTTCGATGGGGGTGTCGCCGAAGGTCAGGCGATGGCGGGGAAAGCGTAGCAGATCCATGGGGGGCTCCTGTGACGGCCGCGGTTGGCGCGGATGGAAAAATCATAGGAATTGCCTGGATATGCCGTCAATTGCGTATTTTTATGATTTTTCGAGTTTCAAGGTTACTAAATTGAATAGATGATATTTATTATTTGAAGTACAAAAATAAAAGCGAAATTTAATTTTTAGGGACGGATTAAATGGCGGCCATTTCCAGCCTGGATCGCATCGACCGTCACATCCTGCGCGCCCTGCAGCAGGATGCGCAGATCACCAACCTTGAATTGAGCGCGCGGGTCCACCTCAGCCCCGCCGCCTGCCTGCGGCGCGTGGAAAAGCTCAAGAGCGAGGGCATCATCCGGAAAACCGTGGCCCTGCTCGAGCCCGCCGAGGTCGACATGGCGACCCTGGTCATCGTCGGGGTGGTGCTGGATCGTTCCACGCCCGAGTCCTTCACCGATTTCGAAGCCGCGGCGCGCGGCATCAGCGGCTGCCTGGAATGCCACCTGGTGGCGGGCGAATTCGACTACTTCCTGACGCTGCGCATCCGCGATCTGGAACGTTTCAACAAATTGCATGCCGGCGAGATCATCAAGCTGCCGGGCGTACGCCAGATCCGCACCTTTTTCGTCCTGAAAGAGATCCTGTCGACCACCGAGTTGCCCGTATGAACGAGGCTAACGCGCAACACTGGCAATTCTGTCAGTGAAAATGATGCAATGCGGCATTTTGGGTTGCCAGAAATTGATGGCGCGTAGACGGCGCAATGGAAGGTGTTCGCTGGACATTCCATTGCTGCATGACGGCATTCCGAATGGGTTTTTGCGTCACGCAAACGCAAGAAGACGTCCTTAAACTCAAAGGGCTATACTCTTATCCCATACGGCTTTTAAGGCTTGTACGCGCCTTCTGCCCCTGCTATCCGCTTAACGGGAAGCCCGTGTCGCGGAAGGTTTTCCTGCATCGTGTCGAGTGAAGCACTCGTAAAGGTGAAGCGATATGTCTTCGGAAATAGAATCTCTATCCACGTCTTATCTCTTTGGGGGTAACGCCCCTTATGTTGAGGAGCTTTACGAAGCCTACCTCGACAATCCCGGTTCGGTACCTGACAACTGGCGCGAATACTTCGACCAGCTGCAACACGCTCCCGCCACCGACGGCCAGGAATCCACCCGCGACCAGGCCCACGCTCCCATCGTCGAATCGTTCGCCCAGCGCGCCAAGGCCAATGCCTTCGTGCAACGCGCCGCCGAACCCGACCTGAGCGTGGCCAGCAAGCAGGTTTCGGTGCAGTCGCTGATCGCGGCCTACCGTTCGCTGGGTTCGCGCTGGGCCGATCTGGATCCGCTCAAGCGCCAGGAACGTCCCCCGATCCCCGAACTCGATCCGGCCTTCTACGGCCTGACCGAAGCCGATCTGGATCAAACCTACTCGGCCACCAACACCTACTTCACGACCGCCAGCACCATGACGCTGCGCGACATCCTGAAGGCGCTGCGCGACACGTATTGCCGCAGCATCGGTGCCGAATTCACGCACATCTCCGATCCCGCCGCCAAGCGCTGGATCCAGGAACGCCTGGAAACCACGTTGGGCGCGCCCGCCTATTCGGCCGAAGAAAAGCGCCACATCCTGCAGCAACTGACCGAGTCCGAAGGCCTCGAGCGCTTCCTGCACACCAAGTACGTCGGCCAGAAGCGCTTCTCGCTGGAAGGCGGCGAAAGCTTCATCGCCTCGATGGACGAAGTGGTGAACCACGCCGGTGAAAACGGCGTCCAGGAAATCGTGGTCGGCATGGCCCACCGCGGCCGCCTGAACCTGCTCGTGAACATCATGGGCAAGATGCCCGGCGACCTGTTTGCCGAGTTCGAAGGCAAGCACGCCGAAGGCCTGACCGACGGCGACGTGAAGTACCACAACGGCTTCTCCAGCGACCTGTCCACCCGTGGCGGCCCGGTCCATCTGTCGCTCGCGTTCAACCCGTCCCACCTGGAAATCGTCAACCCCGTGGTCGAAGGCAGCGTGCGCGCCCGCCAGGAACGCCGCGGCGACGCCGAAGGCAAGCAAGTGCTGCCGGTGCTGGTGCACGGCGACGCGGCCTTCGCCGGCCAGGGCGTGGTCATGGAAACCCTGAACCTGGCCCAGACCCGCGGCTACGGCACGGGCGGCACCCTGCACATCGTCATCAACAACCAGATCGGCTTCACCACGTCCGACCCGCGCGACTCGCGTTCGACGCTGTATTGCACCGACGTGGTCAAGATGATCGAAGCCCCGGTGTTCCACGTCAACGGCGACGATCCCGAAGCCGTGGTGTTCGTCACCAAGCTGGCTCTGGACTACCGCCAGCAGTTCCGCCACGACATCGTCGTGGACATCGTCTGCTTCCGCAAACTGGGCCATAACGAGCAAGACACCCCGTCGCTGACGCAGCCCCTGATGTACAAGCGCATCGGCCACCACCCCGGCACGCGCAAGCTATACGCCGACAAGCTGACCACGCAAGGCGTGCTGGCCGAAGGCGAAGCCGACCAACTGGTGAAGGACTACCGCCAGCTGATGGAAGACGGCCAGCGCACCATCGAGCCGGTGCTGACCGACTACAAGAGCAAGTACGCCATCGACTGGTCGCCGTTCCTGGGCGCCAAGTGGACCGACCAGGCCGACACCGCCGTGCCGCTGGCCGAACTCAAGCGCATCGGCGAACGCATCACCACCGTGCCGGAAGGCTTCACGGTGCACCCGCTGGTCGCCAAGCTGCTGAACGACCGCCGCACCATGGCCAAGGGTGAAATGAACCTGGACTGGGGCATGGGCGAGCACCTCGCCTTCGCCACCCTGGTGTCCTCGGGCTACGCCATCCGCATCACCGGCCAGGACTCGGGCCGCGGCACGTTCACGCACCGCCACGCCGTGCTGCACGACCAGAACCGCGAACGCTGGAACGACGGCACCTACATTCCGCTGCAGAATGTCTCGGAAGGCCAGGCTCCGTTCACCGTCATCGACTCCGTGCTGTCCGAAGAGGCAGTGCTGGCGTTTGAATACGGCTACTCCAGCGCCGAACCCAACACGCTGACCATCTGGGAAGGCCAGTTCGGCGACTTCGTCAACGGCGCCCAGGTCGTGATCGACCAGTTCATCAGCTCCGGCGAAGCCAAGTGGGGCCGCCAATCGGGCCTGACCCTGATGCTGCCGCACGGCTACGAAGGCCAGGGTCCCGAGCACTCGTCGGGCCGCATCGAGCGCTTCCTGCAGCTGTGCGCCGACAACAACATGCAGGTGATCCAGCCGACCTCCGCGTCGCAGATCTTCCACGTGTTGCGCCGTCAGATGATCCGTCCGTTCCGCAAGCCGCTGGTGCTGTTCACGCCCAAGTCGCTGCTGCGCAACAAG
Source organism: Achromobacter sp. D7-1 (assembly GCF_059760445.1). Classification (NCBI taxonomy): domain Bacteria; kingdom Pseudomonadati; phylum Pseudomonadota; class Betaproteobacteria; order Burkholderiales; family Alcaligenaceae; genus Achromobacter; species Achromobacter sp. D7-1. The sequence goes on from NZ_JCBAMT010000115.1 coordinate 4,524, forward strand.
GACGCCGGCTCCCCCCTGACCGATCTGGCAGGCGGCAGCTTCCGTCCGGTCATCGGCGAAGTCGACGAGGCCATCGACGCCAGCAAGGTCAAGCGCGTGCTGGCTTGCTCGGGCAAGGTCTACTACGATCTGGTCAACGCCCGCCGCGAGCGTGGCGCCGACAACGTGGCGATCGTCCGTGTCGAACAGCTGTACCCGTTCGCGCACAAGTCGTTCGAAACGGAACTGCGCAAGTACCCGAAGGCAACCGAAGTGATCTGGGTTCAGGACGAACCGCAGAACCAGGGCGCCTGGTTCTACGTTCAGCATCATGTGTACGAAAACATGGTCGAAGGCCAGAAGCTGGGCTATGCCGGCCGCGCCGCGTCGGCATCGCCGGCCGTGGGCTACCTGGCCAAGCACCAGGAGCAGCAGAAGGCCCTGATCGAAACGGCTTTCGCGCCCAAGTTCAAGGTCATGTTGACGAAGTAACACGCGCTTGATGCACGCGCCGCGCGCGCAGGTTTCCGGGATTTGATTTCGAAGCTTGCCGCGCAGCGCGACCAGAACACAAACTTTACGGAACAAACAAAATGGCTATTACCGACGTCGTCGTCCCCCAACTCTCCGAATCCGTCTCCGAAGCGACGCTGCTGACCTGGAAGAAGCAGCCCGGCGCTGCCGTTGAAGCGGACGAAATCCTGATCGAAGTCGAAACCGACAAGGTCGTGCTGGAAGTGCCGGCTCCGGCCTCGGGCGTGCTGGCTGAAATCGTCAAGGGCGACGGCAGCACCGTCACCTCGGGCGAAGTGTTGGCCCGCATCGACACCGCCGGCAAGGCCGCCGTTGCCGCCGCCGCACCCGCCGCCGAAGCTCCCAAGGCCGCTGAGCAAGCCGCTGCCGCTCCGGCCGCCGCGCCCGCTTCGTCGGCAGCTGCCGGCGTGGCTTCGCCCGCCGCCTCCAAGATCCTGGCCGAGAAGGGCGTCGACGCCGCTTCCGTGGCCGGCACCGGCCGCGACGGCCGCGTGACCAAGGGCGACGCCCTGGCCGCCGGCGCACCCGCCAAGGCCGCTCCGGCCAAGGCCGCCGCCCCGGTCGCTCCCCCGACGCTGTCGCTGGACGGCCGTCCGGAACAGCGCGTGCCGATGAGCCGCCTGCGCGCTCGCATCGCCGAGCGCCTGCTGCAATCGCAACAGGAAAACGCGATCCTGACCACGTTCAACGAAGTGAACATGCAAGCGGTCATCGACCTGCGCAGCAAGTACAAGGACAAGTTCGAAAAAGAACACGGCATCAAGCTGGGCTTCATGTCGTTCTTCGTCAAGGCTGCCGTTGCCGCCCTGAAGAAGTACCCGCTGATCAACGCCTCGATCGACGGCAAGGACATCATCTACCACGGCTACTTCGACATCGGTATCGCTGTCGGCAGCCCGCGTGGCCTGGTTGTGCCGATCCTGCGCAACGCTGACCAACTGTCCATCGCCGACATCGAAAAGACCATCGCCGACTTCGGCCGCCGCGCGGCCGACGGCAAGCTGGGCATTGAAGAAATGACCGGCGGCACCTTCTCGATCTCCAACGGCGGCGTGTTCGGCTCGATGCTGTCGACCCCGATCATCAACCCGCCGCAATCGGCCATCCTGGGCGTGCACGCCACCAAGGATCGCGCCGTCGTCGAAAACGGCCAGATCGTCATCCGCCCGATGAACTACCTGGCGCTGTCCTACGACCACCGCATCATCGACGGCCGCGAAGCCGTGCTGGGCCTGGTCGCCATGAAGGACGCCCTGGAAGATCCGCAGCGCCTGTTGCTGGACCTGTAATCTCGACGCCCCGGCCCGGCGCCCACGCGACCCCAGGGTCTTGCGGCGCACCGGCCGGCTTCATGCCGGCCCGCAGGGCGGGGCGTGCTCCACTCAATACCTCTACGCGAGAACACTATGTCCAAACAATTTGACGTCGTCGTCATCGGCGCGGGCCCCGGCGGCTACATCGCCGCCATCCGCGCCGCGCAGCTCGGCATGTCGGTGGCTTGCATCGACGCCTGGCAGAACGGCCAAGGCGGCCCGGCTCCCGGCGGCACCTGCACCAACGTCGGTTGCATCCCGTCCAAGGCGCTGCTGCAATCGTCCGAGCACTACGAACAAGTCAACCACCACTTCGCCGACCACGGCATCGAAGTCAAGGGCGTCAGCCTGAAGCTCGACACGCTGATCGGCCGCAAGAACACGGTGGTCAAGCAGAACAACGACGGCATCCTGTACCTGTTCAAGAAGAACAAGGTCACCTTCTTCCATGGCAAGGGCGCGTTCGCCGGCCAGGTTGACGGCGGCTGGGCCATCAAGGTCACCGGCACCGCCGAGGAAGACCTGGTTGCCAAGCACGTGGTGGTCGCCACCGGTTCGTCGGCGCGCGAGTTGCCCGGCCTGCCGTTCGACGAAAAGGTCGTGCTGTCCAACGACGGCGCGCTGAACATCGGCGCCGTGCCGAAGACGCTGGGCGTGATCGGCGCCGGCGTGATCGGCCTGGAAATGGGCAGCGTGTGGCGCCGCCTGGGTTCCGAAGTCACCATCCTGGAAGCGATGCCGGAATTCCTGGCCGCCGCTGACGGTCAAGTGGCCAAGGAAGCCCTGAAGGCCTTCACCAAGCAAGGCCTGAACATCCAGATGGGCGTCAAGATCGGTGAGATCAAGGCGACCGCCAAGTCCGTCACCGTGCCTTATGTCGACGCCAAGGGCGCCGAGCAGAAGCTGGTGGTCGACAAGCTGATCGTCTCGATCGGCCGCGTGCCTTACACCGGCGGCCTGAACGCCGACACCGTGGGCCTGAAACTGGACGAACGCGGCTTCGTGGCCGTGGACGGCGACTGCAAGACCAACCTGCCGAACGTCTGGGCAGTGGGCGACGTGGTGCGCGGCCCGATGCTGGCGCACAAGGCCGAGGAAGAAGGCGTGGCGGTTGCCGAGCGCATCGCCGGCCAGCACGGCCACGTCAACTTCGACACCGTGCCGTGGGTGATCTACACCTCGCCGGAAATCGCCTGGGTCGGCAAGACCGAGCAGCAACTCAAGGCCGAAGGCCGCGAGTACAAGGCCGGCAGCTTCCCGTTCCTGGCCAACGGCCGCGCCCGCGCGCTGGGCGATACCACCGGCTTCGCCAAGGTGATCGCCGATGCCAAGACCGACGAGGTCCTGGGCGTGCACATCGTGGGCCCGATGGCCTCGGAGCTGATCTCGGAAGCCGTGACCATCATGGAATTCCGTGGCGCGGCCGAAGACATCGCCCGCATCTGCCACGCGCACCCGACGCTGTCGGAAGCCGTGAAGGAAGCCGCATTGGCCGTGGACAAGCGCGCGTTGAACTTCTGATACGCGCGTAGCCGATGCAAGACGGGGGCGGGTTCACGGATCCGCCCTTTTTTCATTCTGCTTTACCTGCTCCCACATGAACGTCAGCGAATACTACGAACACGCCCTGGCCGAGCGCGGCTACCAGCCAGACGAGGCCCAGAAAAAGGCGATCGACCGGCTGCAGCGCTATTTCGACGAATGGGTCAAGTTCAAGTCGATGCGCTCGAACGCGCTGAAGAAGCTGCTGAACCGCCCCGACGTGCCGCGCGGCGTGTACCTGTGGGGCGGAGTGGGGCGGGGCAAGAGCTTCCTGATGGACGCCTTCTACGCCACCGTGCCCGTGGTGCGCAAGACGCGCCTGCATTTCCACGAGTTCATGCGTGGCGTGCACCGCGAACTCGAAGAAGTGAAGGGCATGCAGGATCCGCTGGACGAAGTGGCCAGGCGCGTGGCCAAGCGCTATCGCCTGATCTGCTTCGACGAATTCCACGTTTCCGACGTGGCCGACGCGATGATCCTGCACCGCCTGCTGTTCAAGCTGTTCGAGTACGGCACGTCCTTCGTGATGACGTCCAACTACGAACCTTCGACCCTGTATCCGGACGGGCTGCACCGCGACCGCATCCTGCCCGCCATCCAGCTGATCCAGGCGCGCATGGACATCATGAACGTGGATGCCGGCGTCGACTACCGTCGCCGTTCGCTGGAGCAGGTGCAGTGTTATCACACGCCGCTGGACGAGCATGCCCAGCAGGCACTGCAGAAAGCGTTCGACAGCCTGGCCGATACGCCGCCCCAGGACCCGGTGCTGCATATCGAGCACCGCGAGATCCGCGCGCTGGCTCTGGGCGGATCGGTGGTGTGGTTCGACTTCGCCACGCTTTGCGGCGGGCCGCGTTCGCAGAACGATTACCTGGAGTTGGCCAACCGTTTCCACGCGGTGATCCTGTCGGGCGTGCCCCGCATGGGACCGCGCCAGGCTTCCGAGGCGCGCCGCTTCACCTGGCTGATCGACGTGTTCTACGACCACCGCGTCAAGCTCATCATGTCGGCCGAGTGCGAGCCCGAGGAAATCTACACCGAGGGCGCGCTGGCCAATGAATTCCACCGCACCGTCTCGCGCATTCTGGAAATGCAGTCGCGCGAGTACCTGGAATCGGAACGTCGCCACACCGTGTCGTTGTAGTCGCGCCGCATCCGCCCATATTTTCCGGGCGGCGCTTGCTTGAAATTGGTAATACAAGTCATTATCAATTAAGATTTGGAGACTTCTGGTCCAGTACCGCAGTTTCCAACGTGTCCTCCCCCTTCCTGTCCGCATCGGCCGCGCGCACCGATACTTGTGCCGCGCCCGTCGATGGCCTGTATCGCGATCACCGCCCCTGGCTGTTCGGCTGGCTGCGCCGCAGGCTGGGCTGCGAGCACCGCGCGGAAGATCTGGCGCAGGACGTGTTCCTGCGGGTGATCCAGGGCCGCAAGGCAGTTCGCGCCGGCGATGCCCGGGCGCTGCTGACCACCATCGCGAAGGGCCTGGTGGTGGACCATCAACGGCATGCGGCGCTGGAACGGGCATACCTTGCCTATCTGTCCGCCATCCCCGAGGCCTACGCGCCGTCTCCCGAAGAGCAGGCCGAGCAATTGCAATCGCTGGCGCGGCTGGATCGCCTGCTGGACGGACTGCCGCCGAAGGCCCGGTCCGCATTTCTGCTGTCGCAGCTCGACGGCCTGACCTATCCCGAGATCGCCCAGCGGCTCGAAATTTCCCTGAGTTCGGTGCAGCAGTACATGGTGCGCGCCATGACGGCGTGCTACGCGGCGTTTGATGACTAGCGCCGCGGATCCGGTGGCGGACCAGGCGATCGCCTGGTGGGTGCGGCTGCAATCCGGCTTGGCCGGCGCGGGCGAGCGGCAGTCGTGCGAGGCATGGCTGGCGCAGGATCCTGCCCACCGCCGGGCCTGGGACCGCTTGCAGCGCATCAGCCAGGATGCGCGCCGCGTGCCGGCGGCGTTGGCGCATTCCGCGCTATCCGCGCCTCGGTCGAATGGACGTCGCGCGGTGCTACGCGGATTGCTGGCTATCGGCGGCACGGCCGTCACCGGCTGGGCGGGTTATCGCCATGCGCCGTGGCAACGCTTGGCCGCGGATCTCAGCACCGGCGTCGGCGAACGGTTGGCGGTCGCGGTGGCCGATGGGCTGCACATCACCTTGAACAGCGACAGCGCGGTGCGCCTGCACTTGCAGGGCGATGCCCGCGGCATGGACCTGCTGCGCGGCGAAGTGCTGGTAAGGACCGAAATGCGGCCCGCCATGGCGGCGTTGCGCGTGGACACGGGCCATGGGGAATTGCGCGCCGAACGGGCGCGCTTTGATTTGCGGCGCACGGCCGAAGGCGCACGACTGGGCGTGTACGAAGGCAGCGTGGTGCTGTTGCGCGCCGGCGTGGCCACGCACGCGGAAGCGGGCGAGCGCCTGGAGTTCTCCGGGCACGGCGAAGTCGGCCGCCGCGCATCCGATCCCGACCGACTGGCCTGGACCGACGGGCTGGTGGTGGCCAAGGACTGGCGCCTGGACTACTTCGCCCAGTACCTGGCCCGCCAGCGCCTGGGCATGATCCGGGTGGATCCGGCGGTGGCCGGCCTACGCTTGTCGGGCGTATTTCCGCTGGACGATGCCGAACGCGCGCTCAAGGCGCTGGAGCCTGCCTTGCCCATCCGCGTGACGCGGCATACGCAGTACTGGCTGCAGGTCGGCCCGCGCGAGGCTTGAACGTTACAAATTTTTCTGCCTGCGGCTTGCAGGTTTTCCGATCCCGTACGGAAGGCAGGGATAGATACCACCGTACAGGGAGAGTTTTGTGTCCGCTTCATCTCACTCGCGCTTGCGCGCCCCCTTGTCCGCCGGCCGCATTGCGGTGCTGGCCGCCATGTGCGCGGGCGGACTTGCCGCCGGCATGCCGCAAGCCTGGGCCCAGTCGGCGCCCGCCTCCGCGAACGCGCCACGCAGCTACCAGATCGCTGCCGGCCCCTTGGCCGACGCCTTGACGCAGTTCGCACGCAGCGCCGGCGTGGTGCTGTCGTTCGACCCGGCGCTGGTGCGCGGACGCCGCTCGGAAGGGTTGGCGGGCGCGTACTCGGTGGGCGCGGGATTCTCTCGCATCCTGGCGGGCAGCGGCCTGCAGGCGCGCGCGCAATCGGGCAATACCTGGACGCTGGTGCAGGTTGCTGCGTCCGCGGGCGATACACCCACGCTGGCGCCGGTGACCGTGTCAGGCATGTCCGACAGCGCGATCACGACAGTGGGCTACGTCGCCACGGTGAGCGCCAGCGCCACCAAGACCGACACCCCGCTGATCGAAACGCCGCAGTCGATATCGGTCGTCACGCGTGAGCAGATCACGGAGCAGGGCGCGCAGACGTTGAACCAGGTGCTGCGTTACACCGCGGGCGTGGCCACGGAATCGCGCGGCGCCACCGCCACGCGCCTGGACCAGTTCAGCGTGCGCGGCTTTTCGGCGTCGACCTACCTGGACGGCCTGCGGGTGTTCGGCGGCCGCGACGCCTTGCCGCAGGTGGACACCTATCGCCTGGAGCGCGTGGACGTGCTGAAGGGGCCGGCTTCCGTCATGTACGGGCAGGGCGGTCCGGGCGGCGTGGTCAACCAGGTCAGCAAGCGCCCGCTGGAAGAGACGCTGCGCGAGGTCGAGGTGCAGGTTGGCAACTATGACTACCGCCGCGCCAATTTCGATTTCGGTGGCCCGGTGGATGACGAAGGCAAATTCCTGTATCGCCTGGTCGGCTCGGGCTATATGTCCGACGGCCAGGTCAAAGACACCAAGGAGCGCCGCTACTTCGTGTCTCCGGCCTTCACCTGGAAGCCGAGCGGTGACACCACGCTGACGGTGCTGACGAACTTCCAGCGCGATCCCGACATGGGTTCCTACGGCAGCGTGCCGGCCATGCGCACGCTGCTCTCGGCGCCCGACGGCATCCGTCTGCCGGCGGACTACTACGACGGCGACGCCAACTTCGAAAAGAGCGACCGTAAGAGCTATTCGCTGGGCTATGTGCTGGAGCATCGCTTCAACGACACCTTCAAGGCCTCGCAGAGCCTGCGCTGGACGCGCTCGGAAGCGCAGTACCGCAGCATCTACGGCGCGATGACCAATAACTACGGCTACACCGACAAGACCTACCGCTACCAGCAGCGCGCGTCGATTGCGACCGACGTGGACGTGGGCGCGCTGACCCTGGACAACAACCTGCAGGCGCGCTTCAACACCGGCCGCTTCGCGCATACCGCGCTGCTGGGCTTTGACTACCAGCACGTCAAGACCGACACGCTGTCGGGCTTTGGCACCGCGCCCGCGCTGGACGTGCTGAACCCGGACAACCATCAGAACATTCCGGCGCCGGCGTTCTCGACGGACGCGACCTCCAAGCAATATCAGGCCGGCCTGTACTTCCAGGACCAGATCAAGATCGACCGCCTCTCGGTGCTGCTGGGCGGCCGCTACGATTGGTCGCGCACGGTGGGCGAGACCACCACGCTCGCCACCGGCCGGGTCGCGCCGTCCTCGCTGAACGCGGAGAAATTCTCCGGTCGCCTGGGCGTGATCTACAACTTCGACAACGGCGTGGCGCCTTACTTCAGCTATTCGGAATCGTTTGAACCGCAATCGGGCACGGGTTGGCAGAACACGCCCTTCAAGCCGATCGAAGGCAACCAGTACGAGGTCGGCATCAAGTACCAGCCGCCGGGCAGCGCCACGCTGCTGTCGGTTGCGGCATTCGACATCCGGCGCGAGAACATGACGACCACCGATCCGGATCCGACCCACATCTGCGGCACGGCCGGCGGACGCTGCTCCATCCAGGCGGGCGAGCTGCGCACGCAGGGCATCGAATTCGAAGCCAAGACCGAACCCCTGCGCGGGCTGACCCTGGTGGCGGCGTACTCCTTGATGGACAACGAGTATTCCAAGGGCTATCCCAACGCCGCGGGCATGAACCTGAAGGGCAAGACGCCCGTGGGCGTGCCGTCGCAACAGGCGTCGGCCTGGGCCCGCTACCAATTGCAGGACGGTCCGCTGGCGGGCATGGGCGTGGGCGGCGGCGTGCGCTACATCGGTTCCTCGTACGGCAACGAGACCAACACGCTGAAGGTGCCGTCGGTCACGCTGTTCGACCTGATGCTGGACTACGACCTGGGCCGTGCATCGCCTTCGCTCAAGGGCATGCAGGTGGCGCTGAACGTGCAGAACCTGTTCGACAAGGAGTACGTCGCGTCGTGCTCGGGCGATTCCTGGTGCTGGTACGGCTATCAGCGCTCCATCAAGGCCAGCCTGCGCTATCGCTGGTAAGACGGATGGCTACTTCGAAGTGAGAATGGTTATAATTTAAAACCCTCCGAATCGGGCCTGGCCGCGGGGCTGGCTCGATTCGGTCCTCTAAAGGAAATCAACAATGACATTCGCAAGAACCTTGGCCGCTATCGCCCTCATGGGCGCGGCGGGCGCCGCGCAGGCGCATTTCGTTTGGCTGGAACGCAGCGCCGAGGGACCGGCCAAGGCGTACTTCGGGGAATGGGCGGACGACGTGCGCGAAAAGCGCGACGGCCTGCTCGGCAAGATCATGGTGGCGCCGGTCGTGACGGGCACCGACGGCAAGGCGCTGAAGGCCTCGGGCGAGGGCGCGGATTTCCTCGAATTCGCGGCGGCGGGCAAGGGCGACGTGCGCCTGCGCCAGGCCTATCAGTTCAAGGACACCCTGGTGCAGTACGGCGCCAAGGCTGGCCGTGCGGACACCGAAGGCAAGCTGGACCTGGAACTCGTGCCCGTCGCGGCCGGGACCAACGCTTTCGTGCTGCAGTTCAAGGGCAAGCCGCTGGCGAAAACGGAAGTCACCGTGTTCGGCCCGCCCAAGTGGGAGAAGCGCTTCCACAGCGATGAGAATGGCCGCATCGAAATCACCACGCCATGGCCCGGCCAGTACGTGCTCGAAGCCGCCCATGTCGAAGACAAGGCTGGCGAGGCCGATGGCAAGGCCTACGCCAAGATCCGTTACGTATCCACTCTGACCTTCAACGTTTCCCAGTGAAAGCTCCCGCTGCCGGCGCAGGCATGATGCGCTACCGTCTGGCCGTCTTTTCCAGGGCGGCGGCCGCCATTTTGGGCGGTTATGTGCTGGCGTCGGCGGCTGCGGCCTGCCTGGCCATCTGGCTGCCCATGCGGCGGCCGGACGCCGTGATCACGGCGCAAATGCTGTCCTTCGTGTTCTATGCCTGCGGCGTGATCTGGGTCTTCGCCACGCGCAATGCCTGGCGCGCCTGGGCGGGCGTGCTGTTGCCCGCCGCGCTGCTGGGCGCGCTGTTCGCGGTAGGCCGCATGACGGGGGCGGCATGAAGGCGAAAGTGGAAAAAGCGCAGGGCGAGGAAGGACTGCGCCAATCCATGTCCTGGCTGCACACGTGGTCGGGGCTGATCTTCGGCTGGGTGCTGTTCGCGATGTTCCTGACCGGCACGCTGGCGTTCTTCCGCCCCGAGATCACGAGCTGGATGCAGCCCGAGATCCAGGTGCGGCCCGCGCCCGCGGCGCAGTCCGTGGCTGCGGCGCAGCGCTACCTGAGCGAACATGCGCCCGACGCCACGCGCTGGTTCATCTCGCCGCCGTCCGACCGCGAGCCGTACCTCCAGGTGCTCTACCTGGTGCCCAAGCCCAAGCCGGGCGAGCGCGGCTTCGTGCGCGTAAAGCTGGATCCGGCTACCGGCCAGGCCTTGACCGCGCGCGAGACGCGCGGCGGCGACTTTTTCTACCGTTTCCATTTCGAACTGGAAACCGCCTTTCCGTGGGGGCGCTGGCTCGCCAGCATCGCCGGCATGTTCATGCTGGTGGCCATCATCAGCGGCATCATCACCCACAAGAAGATCTTCACCGACTTCTTCACTTTCCGGCCCAGAAAGGGCGGCCAGCGCGCCTGGATGGACGGCCATAACGTCTTGTCGGTGCTGGGGCTGCCGTTCCACCTGATGATCACGTTCAGCGGGCTGGTGTTGTTCATGGCCATGTTGATGCCGGCCGGCATCCTGGCGGTGTACGAAAGTCCGCGCCAATACTCCGACGACGTCTTCAAGTCCTTCAGGGTCACGCCCGCGCGCAATGAGCCCGCGCCCTTGCTTCCGCTCGCGCCGCTGGTGGAGCAGGCGCAGCAGCACTGGCAAGGCGGCCGGGTGGGGCGCGTCACCGTCAACCATCCCGGCGATGCCGGCGCGACAGTGACCCTGGTGCGCGATGCCGCCGATGGCGTGTCGTTTGGCAAGCTGGCGCCGTACATGCGCTTTGATGGCGTTACGGGCGCGCTGCAGGAAAGCGAGGACGAGCTCGGCGCCACCGCGCGGACAGCGGGCGTCATCGTCGGCCTGCACCTGGGCCTGTTCGCAGAACCGTTCTTGCGCTGGCTATATTTCCTGGTCAGCATGGCAGGTACGGCCATGGTGGGCACGGGCATGGTCCTGTGGATCGCCAAGCGGCGCCAGAAGGCGCGTCCGGGCGCGCGTGAAGCGTTTTCGTTGCGGCTGGTGGATGCGCTCAATGCCGGCACCATCGCGGGCCTGTTCATCTCGGTCGCCGCTTTTTTCTGGGCCAACCGCCTGCTGCCCGTCGACCTGCCGGGCAGGCAGTTCTGGGAATCGCGCGCCTTCTTTGCCGCCTGGGGCCTGTCGCTGGTCTACGCCTTCCTGTTCCAGCATCGCAAGTGGCGCGATCTGCTGGCTGCCGCGGCGGCCTCTCTGGCGCTGGTGCCGGTGGTCAACGCCCTGACGACCTCGCGCCATCTGGGCGTGTCCCTGCCCACGGGTGACTGGGTCATGGCGGGTTTCGATCTGACTTGCCTGGCCGGGGCGCTGCTGCTGGCCTGGATGGCGCGCAAGGCCGCCCGCGCAGGCAAGGCGGCCGCCAAGGCGCCAATCAAGGGCCGCGCCGCGACCAAGCCCGCAGCCCAGTCCCAGCCTGTCCAGTCCGCCTACGAACCTAGAGGGGATACGCCATGACGCTTGCCGCCTTTTGCCTGGCCTATGCCGGTTTTGCCGCCCTGTGCCTGGGCATGGATCGTCACTACGAAGACCTGTTCGACCGGGCCTTGCCGCGGCGCCACCGCTTGCCTCTGCGGCTGTTCGGCTGGGCTGCGCTGGCCCTGTCGCTGTGCGCTTCGGCAGCGGTTTGGGGCTGGAGCTATGGCACGGTCGAATGGATAGGCATCCTCAGCATTGCCGGGCTGCTGCTGATCTGGTTCCTGACGTTCCGGCCTCGCGCCGCGTTGACCGCCGGCGGCCTGTGCGCGCTGGCGGCGCCGGTGCTGGCCGTTCTGTAGCCGCGCGCCCGGCACGTTACACTGGGCGTTTCCCCTAGCAAACGCCTCTTCGCCTCATGAATACCCGCGTCCTTACCGGCATCACCACCTCTGGAACTCCCCACCTCGGCAATTACGCGGGCGCCATCCGTCCCGCCGTTCAGGCCAGCGCGCAGCCCGGCGTGGACGCATTCTTCTTCATGGCGGACTACCATGCCCTCATCAAGTGCGACGACCCCGCCCGCGTGGCGCGCTCGCGCCTGGAAATCGCCGCCACCTGGCTGGCGGTGGGGCTGGACCACGAACGCGTGACCTTCTACCGGCAGTCGGACATCCCGGAGATTCCCGAACTGACCTGGCTGTTGAACTGCGTCACCGCCAAGGGCCTGATGAACCGGGCGCATGCGTACAAGGCGTCGGTGGACCAGAACACGGAGAAGGGCCTGGAACCGGACGACGGCGTCACGATGGGCTTGTTCTCGTATCCGGTGCTGATGGCTGCGGACATCGTCATGTTCAACGCCAACAAGGTGCCTGTGGGCCGCGACCAGATCCAGCATCTGGAAATGGCGCGCGACATTGCCCAGCGTTTCAACCACCTGTATGGCCGCGATTACTTCACGCTGCCGGAAGTCGTGATCGAAGAGGACGTGGCGACCTTGCCAGGCCTGGACGGCCGCAAGATGTCCAAGAGCTACAACAACACCATTCCGCTGTTCGAGGGCGGCGCCAGTGCGCTGCGCGCGGCGGTGATGCGCATCGTGACCGATTCGCGCGCGCCGGGCGAGCCCAAGGACGCCGAGAATTCGCATCTGTACACCATCTACCGCGCCTTCGCCACGCACGAACAGGCCGCCACGCTGCGCAAGCAGCTCGAAGAAGGCATGGGCTGGGGCGAAGCCAAGCAGGCGCTGTACGACCATCTTGAAAACCTGCTGGCGCCCATGCGCGAGAAGTACTTCGACCTGATGGCCAACCCTGGCCGCATCGAAGACATCCTGCAGGCGGGCGCCGCCAAGGCGCGCAAGCTGGCCACGCCGTTCATGCATGAGTTGCGCCAGGCGGTGGGCCTGCGCAATCTGGAGGCCGCGTCGGGCGCCCGGGCCGCGCAGCCCAAGAAGGAAAAGGGCAAGGGTGCGCGCTTCGTCAGCTTCCGCGATGAAGACGGCGGCTTCCGCTTCCGTCTGCTGGCCGCCGACGGCGAGGAACTGCTGCTGTCGCAGCGCTTCGCCGATCCGAAGGAGGCTGGCGCCCTGATGCGCCGCCTGCAGTCGGAACCGGCCGATGCGGTGCTGCAGGCCGACGGGCAAGGCTATGCCGCAATGATCGACGGCGTGGCCGTGGCGACCGCGCCGGCGGGCGCGCAGGACGCATCCGGCGCCTCATTGGCGCGCGCGCGCGCCGCGCTGTCGTCGCTGTCGCAGGAATAAGCCCCAGGGGCCGGCGCAAAGCCGGCCCGCAGGTTCAGGCGGCGCGGGCGCTGGCCACGATGCGCCCGTCGCGCACCTGGAAGCGCTGGGCGCTGCCCTGGCCGGCGATCTCGAGCATGTCGCCTTCCGTGTAGCCCGTGACGTTCGGGCAGTCCAGCCATTCCGGGTTGATGAACGGAAAGTACTTGAGCGTGCCGCTGCCCTGGCTGGCGAAATCGAAGGTGGTGTTGGCCACCACTTCCGGATCCCACTGGCTGGCGTCGAAGGTCAGCGCACAACCCGCGCCGATGCGGTAAGTGATGCTGGCCCCCATGCTGGCGAATCCCAGCGCGCCGACGTGCAACTGCGCGCCGTTGCTCAGTTCGATGACGCGGCTGCCCAGCCGCTCCAGCGTGATGTGCTTGAAGCTCACTTCGGCGCCGTCTACAAGCAGGTGCGAATACTGGCCCAGGGTGATTTCGCTGTAGACGCCGCTGGCGTTGGCTTCCTTTTCAGTGATGGTTGCCGTTTCATTGGCGGCAAGTGTGATGGTATGGGACATGGCGGGGCGGATCTCCGGTCGTTCGGGGCAGGGCGCTGCTGTTGTTGTTGTGCTGCTCCCCGGCAGGCGTTGCGCGCCATGGCTCGCCTGCTCGCGGGGGGCTTTGTGTCGCTGCGCGGCCTGGCGCCGTCGGGTCTTATTATTTGGACACAATTAGATATTTTCTATCATTTTTGATAGTTGCGGCTTGAGCGAACACAAGTAACCCATCTCTTTACGGGTAAGCCCTAGGTAAAAAAAACCGGCGCACCAGGCGCCGGTTTTTCGTGGAGCGGCATTCGCTCAGCGCTTGAGCTTGGCGAACGCGTCCGCCATGGCGCTGTTCATGCC
>NZ_JCBAMT010000116.1:0-18209 GCF_059760445.1 Achromobacter sp. D7-1
CCGGAAAAGCGCGCTTTCCGGGGCCGGAGCCGTTACGCATTCGTACAAAATAAATTCCGCCTGAGGCCGCCCCCGCCTTTAGCGGATGCATGCCGCTGCATCGCTTTCCGGCTCCGCGGATGGCGCCCGCAGCCTCATGCAAAGCATGAACTTCCCGAGTGAAGGCGCAGGCCTTCTACATCCTTCAGCCACATCCGGATTCTCAAACCGGCGCTGCCGCGGCCGCCGCCGCCGCGCGGCTGCGCGTTGTTGACTACTAACGCAACACAACGATAATTTTCGCCACATTGGCAGTTCGATTCGCAGGTAGCTGGACGTGCAGGATTTCGTTCCTGGGTTTCCTTATTTGCAGGAGAACTGGCATGGTCACCAGAAGGCTGAACATTCCTGTCTTGGCCCCAAATCCCAACCGCAATTTCTTCGACGGCACCCGCCCAGGCCAAGCCGTGCTGCGTCCGGCCGATCTGCTGGCCTTGCGACTGGAGCTGCGCAATCTGACGGTCACGCCGGGCCAGCCGCCCCGCCTGAAGAAGGCGGGCGACGGGGCCGCCACGCTCATCGTCCACTTCCCGCCGCAGTCGATCACCGAAGAAACCTTCTTCGAAAAGCCGCCTCCCGACACCGCCGACCAGCCCGCGCCCCGCCCCACGCCGGACAAGCCGGCCCCCCCTCCCGGCGAGGAAGAAGATCCCACCGGCCCACCCGTGCGCGCGCGCATCGCCGGCGAATCGCGGCTGGCCTTTGCCATTCCCGACGGCTTCGACGTGCCCTACACGCTGGAAGGCGTGCTGGCGGCGATGGAGTCCCTGCCCCAGGCCGTGGCCGCCAACGCGCGCCCGCCGGGGCCCAGCGCGCCGCGCCTGAACCTGCGCGACCTGTTCGACAAGCGCATCGACAAGCTCTCGCCGGTGCAGCGCGCGGCGCTGTCGAGCTTCGCGCTGCGCACTGCGCGCATCGTCACGCAACAGCATGCGCCCGCGGCACTGCTGCTGCGCCAGGCGGGCGGCGCGCCCGGCCTGCGCGCATTGCGCCTGGACGGCGGCGCGCCCGTCCGTGAATTGCAGCGCACCAGCGCCCTGATCGAAATCCTCAGGCGCGGCCCCAAACCCGCGCTGCCCGCCGCGCAACAGACGGCGATCGAACTGCCCTGGCGGCTGATCCTCAGCCCGCATGCAGACGAGCGCTGGCGCCACGCCAAGGCGCCGGCGACCTCCGGCGCCACGCAGCACACCGAGCTCTGGCATACCCAGCTGCTGGCCGCGCAGCCGGAGGACAGCGCCCGGGCGCCGCTCGCGGACGATCCCCGGCCCACCGTGCGCGCGGTCTGGGCGCTGGGCGGCGAAGGCACGACCAAGCCCATGCAGGCGGCGTTCCCGGTGCCGACGGTGACCTATCTGCCGCAGCCGAACACCGCGCCCTTCCGCATGCCGATGGACGATTTCGACCGCTTCCAGATCGCGCACCTGTCGTCGAACTTCTCCGTCGCCAACTACACGCCCCAGCCCGTCGACGCCAAGCTGCTGATGCTGTCCGCGCTGGGCGCGTGGCTGGATTCGCGCGGCAACTGGGATGCGCCGGGGCTGTCGCTGGAAGAATGGACGCATCGCGGCGCCATGGGCCGCGACCACTACGTCCGCGTCGTCTACAAGGGCCTGCTGTATCCCTTCGGCCACCGCGCCTCGCTGGTGAAGGTCAGCGAACGCAAGTTCCATACGGGCAGGCCGGGCAACACGGCCTACCTGCGCCAGCGCCTGTTTATCATCGTGCGCGAGCGCGAGCGCGTCTACGCCGACCCGCAGCTGCAGGCGCGGGACGACACGGGGAACATGATCTTCCTGCATCGCCGGATGCCGTTCTCCAGCGTGCGCATCCTGACCACCGTCACGCCCAGCCTGGACCCTCCCACCTCCCAGGCCAGCAACATCGACGGCCTGGGACAATTGCTGTTCTGGCCGTGCATAGGCGGAATCCCCTTCCGCTTCGCCTGTTCGGCCACCGACATCGACGGCCGCAACGTGCAGTTCGACCTGCCCATGATCTTCATGGACGGCGGCCGGGCCTGCCCGCGCAAGCTCAGCGGCCAATGGCTGACACCAGACTATGCGAACGCGGAAATTTTCGCGCAGCAGACGCGGGAGGCCTGGCGCAACGCCGAATCCAGCCGCCGCACCGCGCAGTTCAAGCAGCAGCGCGTCACGTTCGCCTCGCCGCTCAAGCCCGGCGATACCGCGGCGCAAGCGGAGACGATCGAGTTCGACGGCCTGGTCGATCCGGGCAATACCCAGCTGCGCGCCTACAGCGACTCGCTGAACGGCCCCCTGTTCTATCCAGGCATCAAGCGCGCCGCGATCCGCATCGCCGCGCTGGCCGAACTGACCGGCAGCGACAGCAACAGCGGGCTGAGCTGGAACGATCACTACCTGCGATTCGGATTCGACTCCGCCAACGTCGGCCAGGTCTTCGGCAACATAGACGCCGAGCCCGGCTACCGCGGCGATGCCGTGTTGAACTTCTCCGCCCAGGGCGACCGCGCAGGCGGCTTCGTGCAGCCGAATCTGCGCCCCACGGCCCTGTCGCGCATGGCCGGCCCGGTCAGCGGCAAGGTGGCGGACTTCGTGGCCGGCAAGATGAGCGGGCCCGACATCTTCCCCAAGGTCCTGTCCTCGGACCTGCCCTTTCCGCTGCTGTTCGGCTGCATTCCGCTGGGCGACGTGATCGAGGCAGTTTCCAACGCGGCCGGCACGCCAGAACAGGTGCCGCGCTTCGTATCGGAAGCCTGTTCGCAGCTTGAAAGCCTGGTCAACGAAATGGGCCGGCTCTACGGCCTGGTGGCGGACCTGGCGCAGCAGCCGGGCCGCATCGCCGAAGCCGCCTTGCAGGTGCTGAAGGACACCTTGCAGGATCTGCTCGGCCAGGCGCAGGCCTATGCCCAAAACCTGGTGCAGGACGCAAAGGCCCGCGTCAACGCGCTGATGGCCGCGCTGGAGGCGGTGCGCGCACAGGTAGCGCTGCTGGCCGGGCAGTCCTTCGACGCCGCGCCCGCGCTGCCGGGGCTGCCCGCGGTGCTCACCGCCGCGCGCGACGCCGCCACGGCGCTACGCACGGCCGCCGACGCGAAGGTCAATGGCGTGGGCTTGCCCGACGGCTTGCGCCTGTCGCTGCGCCAGGCCGCCAATACCGCCGGGATACTGCTGGACAGCGTGGGCGTCGTGCCCGCGCTGCTGGTGCAGGGCAAGGCGCTGTATGACGCGCTCGATGCGGTGGTGGGCCAGCCCGGCCAGCTGGACGAGCTTTTCGCCGACGCCGCGACGCTCACCCCGCGCCTGCAGGCCATCACGGACGCCGTCGGGCCGCTGTCCGGCACCATCGGCAGCGCGCGCCTGCTCGAAGGCGCGCCGCGCCAGATTGCGCAGACGGCGTTGAACGCGGTCAAGCTGGCGGTCGATGCGGTGCTGGCCAGCGCCGAGCTGCTGGAGCTACTGACCGGCGATGAACTCACCCTCCGCTTCGATTGGAATCCGGTGATCAAGAGCTGGTCGATCAAGCCCGGAGACCCGCCGCTGTTCCGCGTCAACGATGCCCGCGGCTTCCGGGTGGCGGTGGAAGCGCGCGTGCGCAAGAACGGGCAGAGCGCGCCCAAGATGTCGGTGGTCTGCTCGCTGAAGGACTTCGACCTGGTGCTGATCGCGCCGGCCAGCTTCATGGAGCTGAATTTCGAGAAGATCGAATTCCGCATCGACACGGCCGCGAAGATGGACGTGGACGTGCTGCTGACCGACATCAAGTTCGTCGGCCCCCTGTCCTTCGTCGAAACGCTGCGCGACCTCATCCCGTTGGACGGATTCTCCGATCCGCCTTACCTGGACATCTCGGCCAAGGGGGTAGACGCGGGCTTCGACGTGGCGCTGCCGGCCGTCGCCATCGGCGTCTTCAATCTTTCCAATCTGAGCCTGGGCGCGGGCTTCACCGTGCCCTTCATCGGCCAGCCCCTGTCCGTGCGCTTCAATTTCTGCACGCGCGAACAGCCCTTCAATCTGTCGGTCTGCATGTTCGGCGGCGGCGGCTTTTTCGGCATCACGCTGGATCCCAGC
The DNA here is from genome assembly GCF_059760445.1 of Achromobacter sp. D7-1. Lineage (NCBI taxonomy): Bacteria > Pseudomonadati > Pseudomonadota > Betaproteobacteria > Burkholderiales > Alcaligenaceae > Achromobacter > Achromobacter sp. D7-1. The sequence continues at coordinate 4,092 of NZ_JCBAMT010000116.1, forward strand.
GGCGTCCAGCTCATGGAGGCCGCCTTCGAGTTCGGCGCCAGCGTGTCGGTGAACCTGGGCGTGGCTTCGGGCGGCGTGCACGTCATGGCGGGCATCTACTTCCGCATGGAGAAGAACGCCTGCTCGCTGGCCGGGTACTTCCGCATGGGCGGCTGCGTCAGCGTGCTGGGCATCGTCAGCATTTCCATCGAGATCTACCTGGAGCTGCGCTACGAGTTCGAAAGCGGCAAGTGCGCGGGGCGCGCCACCATCACGGTCGAGATCGAAGTCTTCATGTTCTCGATGAGCGTATCGCTGTCCTGCGAGCGCAAGTTCGCCGGATCCAACGGCGACCCGGGCTTCCGCGACCTGATGGGGCCGCGCCCCGAGCTGCCGCTGGCGCAGGAGCTGGCGCTGATCGACGACGGCACCGAGTACGCCTGGCGCGAATACGCCGAAGCCTTTGCCTGAGGAACGTCCATGGCCAAGCAAACGATAGTCTGGACCGTGATCCCCAACGGCCGCGTGCCGGCCGGCTCCGATGCAGGCCGGCTGCGCATCTCCATCGTGGCCTCGCCGCGCCTGACGCCGCAGGCCGCGGACGAGCAGCAGCTGCACGCCTACGCCGACTGGGTCAACTGGCCGCGCACGCTGGAACGGCTGCGCTTCGTGCTGAACACCGGCATGGCGGAGATCGAGCTGGAGCCGCAGATGCAGGCCGACGCGGCGTTGTGGGAACGGCTGCTGCCCAAGACCACGCCAGTCGCCGGCTTCGTGTTCCGCGACATGAGCAAGGTCAACCTGTTTTCGTATTCGGTGGCGGGCGTGCTGGGCCTGGCCCGCAAGCACTACGGCAGGCTGGCGGTGCAGGCCACCGGTACGCCACCCACGCTGCTGCCCTGGCGCGACGCGCATCCGGGCCTGAAGGACATGCTGGGCGACTGCGGCACGCGCACGACCTACATCTCGCTGGGCGACCGGCGCGTCGAGATGCCGCTGCCCGGCTTCGACCGCTTCTTCGACGACAGTGGCGACGGCGCCGAGCGCGTGCTGCGCTCGCAGGTCTACGGTCCGCACAGCATCTATGAGGGCCGCGCCGCAGCGCCGGGCGTGAACGCCGAGGGCAATCCCCAACCCGGAGTGAGCTTTCCGCTGCGTGCCCTGCCCACCCGATGGAACGATGGCGGGCTCGCCGGCCCCGACCAGAACCTGATGAAGCTGTGGAGCTCGCAGGCCGAGTACACCCTGTTCCAGGCCAACCGCTTCTATCGCCGCGATCCACCCACGGCGCAACAACGCAGCATCCGGCGGCCGGATGGCGAGAACGTGCCCGCGCCGCCCGCCCAGCCCGAAATGGATTTCCACGCCATCGTCGCGTCCTACGGCGACTATCCGGCGCTGCTGCGCCAGCTCGGTCTGGTCATCGACTGCCTGCTGCCCGCGGACTCGCCGATCGCGCAGCAACTGGCGGCCGCACCCGCCGCGCAAGGCTATTTCTTCCTGACCCTGCGCTGGGAAGACGGCCACGACGCGGGCGACGACGCTTGCCCCGCCACCGCCTGGACGGGCGACGCGGAACGCTTCACCACGCGTCCCCGCAACCCCGCCGACCATGAGCGCGGCATGCTGAAACTGCGCCGCGCCGACGACAGCTGGAACCTGTACGAGCCGCGCAGCCCCTTCGACGTCTATCAGGCAGACCCCGACGGCGCGGCGCTCAAAACCGTGGACTTCGTGCTGAGCGCCCAGAACCTGATCGCCAAAAGCCTGGCGCTGGGCGCCGACGGCGCGGTGACCTACACCACCGGCGACAAGCAAGGCGTGGCCGCGCTGCGCTCGGGCGGCCTGGGCGTGGCGCGCCGTGGCCGCGCCTGGGAAGTGGCGCAGAACGCGGCTGCCGCGGCCCTGAAGAACGCCGCCTTGTCCGGCGCGCCGGGCAGCATCGTGCTGTATGCCGAGGACCTGCTGCGCGGCTATCGCGTGGACGCGCAGCCGCAAGCGCCCGGCGATCCGCCGCCCTGGCGCTCGCTGTGCCAGCGCGCCGGCGCCTACCGCTGCACCGATGGCGGCGCGCCGCTGCAATTGCCCGATGACGAGGGCTATGTCAAAGGCGCCTCCACCAGCGGCGGCGAGGACCCGGAAGACCAATACCTGCATGAATCCCTGTTCCGCTGGACCGGCTGGAGCCTGGTGGCGCCGCGCCCCGGGCGCACCCTGCGCGACCGCGTGGACCCGGATAGCGGGGTGCAGGGCGAGACGCCGGAGGACGTGCAGGACACCGCCACGGAAAAAGGCAACGGCCTGGCGGTCAGCTTCACGGCTGCCAAGGGCAGCCTGCCGCGCCTGCGCTTTGGCATGCCCTACCGCTTCCGCGCGCGCCTGGTGGACCTGGCCGGCAACAGCCTGGCGCTCGATGACCCCTCGCTCAAGCAGGACGACAACGCCACGCAGCCGGTCGTCTACTGGCGCTTCGAACCCGTCGATCCGCCGGCGCTGGTGCAGCGCGCCCGCGTCAGCGAAGGCGAATCGCTGGAACGCATGGTGATCCGCAGCAATACTGGGTTGGATCCGGCCGCCTACCTCGACAGCCCCGACTTCAAGCAAGCCCGCCTGCAGGACGCCTCCAAGGACTTCGCGTACACGGCAGTCAACGAACGCCACGTGGTGCCGCCCAAGGCATCCCAGCTGCAATGCGAAACGCACGGCCTGTTCGACGCCATGATGGGCGATCCCGCCGGCATCAAGCAGGCCTATGAAATCGCGGCCCGCGATGCGGCCACGCTTTACGACAAGGGGCCGGACACGGATATAGAACTGGTGACGCCGCAGGCGCTGGAGCAGGTGGCGACCACCGAGCAGGTGCCGCCGCGACTGCCCTCGGCCGAGCAGCCTACCGGCGAGCGCCTGGCCGCCGGGCAGTATGTCATCCACCGCGAAGCCCAGGTGCTCACGCCCTATCTGCCGGACCCGGCGGCCGGCGGCATCGCGCTGCGCGCCCAGCCAGGCTACGCCTTGCCCGGCGTCACCGGCCCCAAGGTGTTGGGCCCCAGCGCCGTCATCGCGCAGACGCCTGCCCCGGAGCTGGTGCTGCTGGTGGCGCACGCATCCAAGTGGCCCGACACGCAGGGCTTGCGCATCGTGCTGCAAGAGCGCCGCGCCACCCTGACCGATCCGCCCTGCTCGGAGGACTTTCCCGACGATGGCCTGCCCACCTGGGACGAGGCCAAACGGGTCCTGACCTTCTACCTGCCCAAGGGCCGCATCGCCCGGCTGCGCTATTCCAGCTTTGTGAATCCCGGCCTGGCCAACACCTTCGGCATACCCGCCTGGGCGAACAACGAGGGCGAGCGCGCCACGCTGCGCCTGTCGTCGGTGCTGGGCGGCTGCTGGATGGTCACGCCCTATCGTCCGCTGGTGCTGGTGCACGCAACGCAGCAGCCGATATGCGAGCCCCTGCTGCTGATGGCCGAGGAACCGCAGCGCGGGCCTGGCGATGCCCACGCGGACCTGTACGCCCGCGTGCGGCTGCACGGCCCCACCACCGGCAAGGTCGAGATCGAGGCCGACTGGCGCGAATGGGTGGACGACCTGCAGAAGCTGCGTCCGGAACGCCATGCCGGCCATGGCGTGCTGGCCGAGGTCCCCTTGTCGGAAAACTACGCGAACCTCTTCAGCCTGAGCAACGCGGTGAAGGAACAACTGAACGCCGACGGGAAGCTGCGCGCGCGCGGCGACCGCCATGAGTTCGGCGACACCCGCTTCCGGCTCATCCGCTACCGCCTGCGCGCCGCCACGCGCTTTCGCGAATACCTGCCGCCCTCGCTTTACGCGCAGACGGACAAGGTCACGCGGCTGGGGCCCGTCGCCGATGGCCCGCTGGTAGAAGTGGGCGCGGACGATGACCCCGGCGCCCCGGTGCTCAGGCGCGACGGCCGGGCGCAGAACACTGTCGTGCGCGCCAGCGCGCCGCCGGACGCCCCCGTCCTCACCTACGTGGTGCCAACCTTCCGCTGGCAGGAAACAGCGGGTGCCGGCAAGCTGGACGTGACGCGGCTGGGCAACGGCCTGCGGGTCTGGTTGGAGCGTCCCTGGTTCTCTTCCGGCGACGGCGAGCTGCTGGGCGTGGTGATCGCGGGCGACGGCCAGAACTTCACCGACATCGGCAATCCGCTGACGCCGCTGGTGACGCAGTGGGGCATGGATCCGCTGTGGGAGACGCCCCCGCCCAAGCACAAGGCGCGCGTGTCGGACTTCTCTGCGCGCGTCACCGATGAGCAGGTCTACCTGCAGGAAATCCCGTCCCAGCTGGTCCACGTGGTCGGACACCGCGTGCGCTGGAGCGAGGAACGCGCGCGCTGGTATTGCGACATCGAACTCGATCCCGGCCGGACCTACATGCCCTTCGTGCGCCTGGCGCTGGCGCGCTATCAGCCCAACGCCATCAGTTCCGCCAAGCTGTCGCGGGTTGTGCAGGCCGAGTTCTCCCAGGTGCTGCCGCGCCGGCGCGCGGTGTTCGAAATCAAGCGCGGCCGGCTGACGTTCAGCCTGCGCGGCGTGGTCCCCAAGCATGGGCCCATGAAGTTCCCGCTGGACTCCGAGTACCTGAACATCTCCTTCATCCCCGGCATAGGCCAGACCGCCGAAAGCGGCCGCAACCGCGTGGAACTGGTGCTGCAGACGCGCGACCCGGCGTTGGACAGCGACCTGGCCTGGAGCGATGCCAAGGTGCTGGCATCGGGCCTGCTGGACCCGGCGGGACCGCCCCCCCAGCCGTCCGGCCCAGGCCCCATCCTCATAGACCGCATGCGCGAACTGCCCATCCTGGAAACCGCCACGCCCACGACGCTCGCCGATCTTTCGCGCTTGGGCAACGTGGTGGTCGGCCCGGTGGTACGTTTTCCGCCCGTGCTGGAAGGCCCTCTGTTGGGCGAGCTGCTGGACCCGGTCATCTGGACCGCCAGCGCCGCGCTCCCCGACAGCGGCGGCAAGCCGGCGCGCATCGCGGTGCGCGAGTACGAGCGCTACTACACCGACAACTCCGTGCCCGAACGGCGCGCCGGCGCCACGCAGCAGCGCCGCGTGGTGGAAGAGCGGCTGGTGTACTCGATGTTCTTCGGGCTCTGACGATACGCCCGGCGCGCCGCCCGCCTAGTCGACCGCCTTCGTCCCGCGCCCAGCCGGGCCTGACCGGGCGGCCATGCTCAGCCACGCCGACAGCGCGCAGGCAATCAGCAAGGTCAGCGTGGGATACAGCATGCTGAGATTGCGCATTTCGCCTGGGGAGCAAAACAGCAGGAACAAGGGCAGATTGATCGCCGCCGCTATCGCTCCATGGACCCGCAAGGTGACGGGCAGGCGGCGCCATGCTTTCACGCCCAGGCCAGCAAAGACAAGAACGAATACAAGGCTGAAGCCGCGCGGCAACAGGATGCCGTAGGTGTTTTCAGTACGGAACCAGTTGCCGGGATCGGCGTAGAACAGCAGGTTGCCCCACAGTTGGAAATCCACGGTCGAACCGGGATTTCCGGCGTAACGCAAGCGCATCGCCAGGTAGACGCAGCCGCCGGCCAACATCAAGGCCGAAACCAGGCCGGCCGCCCGGATGCGGTCCAAGTGCACGCGCAGCAGCGGATAGAGCGCTGGCGTAAACCAGAAGAATGCCTCCTTATTCCACGTCGCCAGCCCCGCCAGCACCAGCAGGAGAAGCGCTCGCCATGAGCGCAGCGTTTCCACACCAAGAGCAAGCGTCACGGCGCTCATGATGAAGAGCACCTCGGTGAAGTCGTAGAAGTAGCCGCCCTCGGTCAGCATGAAAGGCAAAAGCAAGGCCATGATTGCCGGCGCGGCTATCGCCGCCGGTTCTGTCGCTCCCACCCGCAGGCAAAGTCCGCGCATGACGTAGAGGCTGGCGACCAGGGCGAAAAACGTCAGGTAATAGACGATGTAATAGCGCAATGCGACGGCCGGCTTCAACGCCTCTGACTCGGGATACTTCATCGCCAGGCTCGACCGGCTGTTTATCTTGCGCGGGTCCGACAGACTGCTGGAAATCCTCGCCAGGGTCGCCACCGGCAACAAGCTCTGAATCTGGTTGGCCATGGCTGGCAGCAGCTGCCGATAGACGTAGGGACGCGCCGCCGTCCCCTCAACCATATACGACAGTCCCAGCGAGGGATGGCCGTCGTTCAAGCGCCACTTCGTATAGAAGCCGTTGAACGAGGCCGCCGCCACCATCAGGAAAAAAAGCAGCAACAGGAAACCGCTGTAGAAGCGGCTGCCGAAGAATCGCGTCATCATCGGGTCAGGTTTTATCGAGAGAGAAGAAAGACGCCAAGGACGATGAGCGTTGCTCCCGCCAGGCGATACGAGCCGAGTTCCTCGGCGCCAGAGAACGCCCCATACGCGAAGATGCCAAGTATGGAAACGGCAACCATCAGCGGATATGCCAGGGTGAGATCCAACCGGCGCAGCGAGAGCGCGTAAAAACCGAAACCAGCACCGTACGAGGCAATGGCCAGGAGGTATGACGCCCCGCCCTGCACGCCAAACAAGGACATGCCCCGGGACGTTCCCCCAACCTTCAAGGCGATGCTCGCGGCGGCGCTGCAGGCGCTGGCCAGGAATAGAAGTAGATATGCCATGGTTATCTGACGAGAAAGAAAACTGCCAGGGCCCAGGCAGCCACCGCCAAGCGGATTTGCGCATCGGACAGCAGGTCCCGGCCGGTGTCTTCGCCGGCTCCCTGCCCGTAGATCAGGTACAGGTACCGAAACACGCCGAAGGTCACGATGGGCAAGGTAATGATCAGGTTTTCGGTGCCATGCAGGGCCGCTGTCGCGGGATCCAAGGTATAGAGTCCGTAGGTCAGTATCGTCATGCTTACGGTAATGGCCATGAGCACGTCGAGCAGTTGAGGCGAGTAGTAACGGAGCACCAGACGTGTGGAGCCCTGCATGACCAGGCCTTCGGATAGCGCCGGACCGAACTCCGCGCGGCGTTTTGCAAACCCCAGGAACAAGGTGAGCATGAACGAGCACAGCAGCATCCAACGCGACGGCGTGATCCCCACCGCGTACGTTCCGCAGATCAGGCGGATCATGAAGCCCGCCACAATGCAGAACACGTCCACCAGGACGACATGCTTGAGCTTGAACGTATAGGCGATATTGAGGGCGAGATAGGCAGCCACGGCCGCCATCACTGCCCACAGGCCGGCCCCCGCCGGCAGCAGCAGCGCCCCCGCAACCAGCGCGGCCACCAGCATGCGGGCAGTGTGCAGGCTCACGCTGCCGCTTGCTATGGGACGTATCTTCTTCCTGGGGTGGCGCGCGTCGGCCTCACGGTCGTGGTAGTCGTTGAGCACGTAGACGGCGCTGGATGCCATGCAAAAGGCCACGAACGCGACACCCACAGCCGCTATCAGATCGAGGTCGCTCCAGCTCTGTCCGAACAGCAGTCCGAGCAGCACGAATCCATTCTTCAGCCATTGATGAGGACGCAACAGGTTCAGCACTGGCATCATCGGACCACCTTCCTGCCATTGAGCCAGGCGCAATCCGCAGCCTTCAGCAGCCAGGCATCGCCGCCGCTGTCTCCGTAGGCATGCAGCTCGTAGCGACCAACAGGTCCAAAACGCAATTCCAGGCGCGCCACCTTCTCCGGCCCCCAGCAATTTGCCGTGCTGAAACGTCCGGTCAGCCGACCGTCGGCTGTTTCCAGTCCGGTGCAGAGGAGCTCAACTCCCAGGCGCCGGGCCATTTCCCCGAGATACAGGTCCGGGGAAGCGCTGACGATCACCACCCGGTGGCCCGACTGCTGATGTGTCCGCAACCGGGCGAGCATGTCAGGCCGCAGTGCGATGCCGGGGACCCAACGGGCTGCCAGCTCTTTCAGGTCGGCCTGCCTGCGGCCGCGCAACACGACGCGGCACAGGCGTTGCTTCGCGCTCTGCCTGAGAGCCATGCCGTGGTCGTTGCCCCGCTGGCCGCACATGAGCAGCGCCAGGGCTGGCGACACCAGGGTCAAGCCGAGCAGCAGCTTGCACAATGACACCCGCGCCAGGAATGGAATCAGCGTATCGCGGTAGGTCAGCGTTCCGTCGAAATCGAAGGCTGCCACCACGGGCAGGGCCGGTACGGATGAAATTTCTTGAGGCATTCTGACAATTGGGAATGGGTCAGCCAACTGGCGGGATTGCCCGCGCCAGTCGCTCGAATTCACATAATTACGTATTGTAACCGACTGTGTTAATTCGAACCTCACCGCACAACAACGATGCGCAATAACAAAAAAAAGGGTGCCCGAAGGCACCCAAATCCACCCTACAACAGCAACTACAACTGCATAACTCTCCTGCGGCGCTTACGCGACCTTCTGCTCCTTGCCGTGTTCGAACTGGGCCTCTTCCGTCGAGCCCGTCAGCGCGGTGGTCGAGGACTGGCCGCCTTCGATGGTCTGCGTGACGGCGTCGAAGTAGCCGGTGCCGACTTCGCGCTGGTGCTTCACGGCGGTGAAGCCCATTTCAGCAGCGGCGAATTCCTTCTGCTGCAGTTCGACAAAGGCGCTCATCTGGCGGCGGGCGTAGCCGTGGGCCAGTTCGAACATGCCGTAGTTCAGCGCGTGGAAGCCGGCCAGCGTGATGAACTGGAACTTGTAGCCCATGGCGCCCAGCTCGCGCTGGAACTTGGCGATGGTGCCGTCATCCAGGTTCTTCTTCCAGTTGAACGAGGGCGAGCAGTTGTACGCCAGCAGCTTGCCGGGGAATTGGCGATGGATGGCCTCGGCGAACTTGCGGGCGTATTCCAGGTTGGGCGTGGACGTTTCGCACCAGATCAGGTCGGCGTACGGGGCATAGGCCAGGCCGCGCGAGATGGCCTGGTCGATGCCGGCCTTGGTGCGGAAGAAGCCTTCGACGGTGCGCTCGCCGGTGATGAAGGGACGGTCGTTTTCGTCGACGTCGCTGGTCACCAGGTCGGCCGCGTCGGCGTCGGTGCGGGCCAGCAGCACGGTGGGCGTGCCCATCGTGTCGGCCGCCAGGCGCGCCGACACCAGCTTGGCCACGGCTTCGCGGGTCGGAACCAGCACCTTGCCGCCCATGTGGCCGCACTTCTTCACCGAAGCCAGCTGGTCTTCGAAGTGCACGCCCGAGGCGCCCGCTTCGATCATGGCCTTCATCAGTTCGAAGGCGTTCAGCACGCCGCCGAAGCCGGCCTCGGCGTCCGCCACGATGGGCGCGAAGAAATCGATGTAGCCTTCGTCGCCCGGGTTCTTGCCTTCCATCCACTGGATCTGGTCGCAGCGGGTCAGCGAGTTGTTGATGCGGCGGACCACCTGCGGCACCGAGTTGGCGGGGTACAGCGACTGGTCGGGATACATTTCGCCGGCCAGGTTGGCGTCGCCGGCAACCTGCCAGCCCGACAGGTAGATGGCCTTCAGGCCGGCCTTGACCTGCTGCATGGCCTGGTTGCCGGTCAGGGCGCCCAGCGAATTCACGAAAGGCTCGCTATGCAGCAGTTCCCACAGGCGGGTGGCGCCGCGGCGCGCCAGCGTGTGTTCCACGCCGATGGAGCCGCGCAGGCGGATGACGTCCTCGGCGCTGTAGTCGCGCTTGATGCCTTGCCAGCGGGCGTTTTCGGCCCAGTCCTTCTGCAGATTGCGGATTTCGGTTTCGCGATGGCTCATGGTGATGCTCCTGGTCAGTGATGGGAAGACTTCAAAAGATTCGCGTCCTGCGTTGCGTGAATCGTTGGACAAAGTCTATGCCTCTGCTGCGGAGCAATGTGGCCTTATGTCTTATACAAGACGAAAAATATTATCCTTATAAATCAATTATTTATAAATTCAATTTCGTATTACGAAACGCAATTATCATCTGTGAAATGGGTTCCCGCTGCTGCGCAGCAGCGGCTTTCACATGACGAAGGTTACATTTCACGATATGGAAAATCAGGCTTTTTTGCCAACGCCTACAATGCGCTCATTCTTCAAGTTTCCGATGACTCCGCTATGACGCTGTCCCACGGCCCGCTGGGCCAGAGCGTGGCCTACGCCTCGCAATACGACCCCTCGCTGCTCTTCCCCATCGCCCGGTCCCACAACCGCGCTGCGCTGAACCTGGAAGCAGGCAAGCTGCCCTTCACCGGCGTGGACCTGTGGAACGCCTACGAGCTGTCGTGGCTGGACGCCAAGGGCAAGCCGCGGGTGGCCATGGCCACCTTCTCAGTGCCGGCCGACAGCCCCAACATCATCGAGTCCAAGTCCTTCAAGCTTTACCTGAACTCGTTCAACCAGACCCGCCTGGTCAATTCGGCCGCCCTGCGCGGCCGCCTGGAACGCGACCTGAGCGCCGCCGCCGGCGCGCCGGTGGGACTGGATTTCTTCCTGCCGCAGCGTTTCTCCGAGTTGCAGATGGGCGAGCTGGACGGCATCTATATAGACAAGCTGGACATCGAGATCGACACCTACGAGCCCGCGCCCGAAGTGCTGCGCACCCGCCCGGGCGAAGTGGTCGAGGAAACGCTGGCTTCGCGCCTGTTGAAATCGAACTGCCCCGTGACGGGCCAGCCCGACTGGGCCAGCGTGCAGATCCGCTACCGCGGCGCGCCGATAGACCGCGAGTCGCTGCTGCGCTATGTGGTGTCGTTCCGCCAGCACGCGGAGTTCCACGAGCATTGCGTCGAGCGCATCTTTAGCGACATCATGCAGGCCTGCCGGCCAGAGCAGTTGACGGTCTATGCGCGCTACACGCGCCGCGGCGGGCTGGACATCAATCCGTGGCGCAGCAACTTCGAAGCCGGCCCGCCGGCGGACGTGCGCACCGTCCGCCAGTAGGACCCCGCAACCGCCCTACTTCACAAAGGGTTCGGGCCGCGGCGTGTCGTCCGCCGACGGCGGCAGCACCGGATACTGGAAGGCCGGCTGATCGCCCGTCAGGGTCTTCAGGAACGCCACGATCTGCGCGTTCTCGTCCGGCGTGAAGGTCCGGCCCAACTGCAAGCGGCCCATCACATCCACGGCCTGCGTCAGCGTGGCTGCCTCGCCGTCATGGAAGTACGGATAGGTCAGCGCCACGTTGCGCAGCGTCGGCACCTTGAAGTTGAAGCGGTCGGCGTCCTTGCCCGTCACCGCCGCGCGGCCCTCGGCCTTGTTCTCGGTGACGTAGGGCGTGACCAGGCCCATCTTCTGGAACGAATTGCCGCCCACCGCCACGCCGTTGTGGCAGGCCACGCAACCGCTGTTCTTGAACAGTTCATAACCCGCCAGCTCACGCACGGTCAGTGCCTTCTGGTCGCCGCGCAGCCACTGGTCGAAGCGCGAGTTGGGCGTTACCAGCGTTTCCTCGAACGCGGCCAGGGCGCCGGTGACCTCTTCGATCGTGATGTCGTCCTTGCCGAAGACCTGCTTGAATTCCGCCCGATAGCCGGGGATGGAGTTCAGCACCTGCACCGCCAGCTCGTGGGTGGAGGCCATTTCCATGGGGTTGGCGATGGGGCCGCCCGCCTGCTCGCGCAGATCCTTGGCGCGGCCGTCCCAGAATTGGGCGATGTTCAGGCTGGAATTGAGCACCGTCGGCGAGTTGATCGAGCCCTGCTGCCACTTGTGGCCGATCGAGGCCTTGAGATTGTCCGAGCCGCCCATGCCCAGGTTGTGGCAGGAATTACAGGAAATCGCGCCCGAGCGCGACAGGCGCGGATCGAAGAAGAGCTTCTTGCCCAACTCGACCTTGGCCGGCTCCTTGATGACCGCCGGCTCGACCGGCTGTATCGGTTCCTGCGAGGCTGCACTGGCCAGACCCATCCAACTGCCCAAGGCGACCCCTGCCGCCAGCAACGCGCTTGCCCTTCTCATTTGCTTCTCCTGAGTAATGACCACTTCACTGACAAGGTCATTACATCAGAGAGACGCCGCATCAACCTTGCGTAGGGTCAAACCGCCGGGGCGCCCGCCCCGGCGGGTTCAGGATCGTGCGGCAGCCGAGGCCGGGGCTGCGGGTTCCGCGCGGCGCGCCTGCACCGCGATCCACTGCGCCAGGAAGGCCGCGGCGGCGAACGCCACGCCGGCGCCCACCCAAGGACCCTGGCGCAGGCCGGCGTCCAGCAGCAGGCCGAATGCCAGCGGGCCCAGCGCCGAGCCCACGTCCATGCCGGAATACACCAGCCCGTAGACGGATCCGGTGGATCCCTTGGGCGTGACACGGCGGATCAGCATGTCGCGCGACGGCGCCGCCACGCCGGAGCAAAAGCCAGCCAGGGCCACCACGGGCGCGGCCAGGACGGCGGGCACCAGGCCCAGCGCCAGCACCACCAGGGTCAAACCCGCCAGGATCAGCGCCACCATCACGGTGCGCTCGGTGCGCGGATTGGCCGAGACCAGGAAACCGCCCGCAGCCATGCCGACGGCGGAAGCCACCATATAGCCGGACAGCGCCGAACTGGCGGCGACCTTGGACAGGTCATACAGCTGGCCCAGCAAGGGAATGGTGTAGTTCTGCACCGAGGACAGCGCGATGGAGGTGCAGGCGAAGAACAGGAATGCGCCCCACAGCGCCGGCTTGGACAACAGCGTGGCCAGCGTGGTCAGCACGCTTTCCTGGGGTTTCGCGGCGGGCTTGGCGGCAGCCTTGCCGGTTTCCGCGTCCGCATGGCCTTCCAGCGGCGACGGGCCGCCAAGCAGGTCGCGGCCCAGAATCGTCAACAGCAGCACCAGCGCCACCAGCCCGGCGGCGCTATAGGCCGCCACGCGCCAGTCCGCCAGCAAGGTGATGCTGGTCATGAAAACCGGGGTCAGCGCCCAACCCAGGTTGCCCGTCAGCCCGTGCGCGGAGAACGCGTGCCCCAGCCGTGCCGCGGAAACCCGATGGTTGATGATCGAATAGTCGGCAGGATGGAAAACGGAATTACCGATGCCGCCCACGACCGCCGCCGCAATCAGCATGGCGTAGCCGTTGGCCGATCCGATCAGCACTCCCGACAGCACGAAACACGCCAGCCCGAACCACAGCACCGGCCGCGCACCGATCCGGTCGACCACGAAGCCCGAAGACGCCTGGCCGATGCCGGACACCACGTAGAACGTGGACACCAGCAGCCCGAGGCGGGCGAAGTCCAGGCCGAACTCGTTGCCCAGCGAGACATAGAGCGAGGGCAGCACCAGTTGGAAGAAGTGGGAGGAAGCATGGGCCACGCCGATCAGCATGATGAGCTTCCAGTCGCGCCGGCGGGCGGCGGCGTCCAGGGCCAGGGTATTCGCAGCGGTGTTCATTGCAGGCAGCCGCGGTCAGCGGCGGGTGGCGCGGCGCCAGGGGCGATGCGCAGGTTGTCTCCGGCAACGCCCGGTGCTCCGGGCGTTGGACTATGAGGCGCCATGCCGGACATGCCGGCCGATCGCTCTTTATATGTAACGGCGGCCGCCTTGCGCGAGCCGGGCCGCCGTTGTGCAAACCAATACTACAGGGCCTTTTCGCGGATGGCGGGCCAGGCGCGCTGCAGGTAATACAGCATCGACCAAACCGTCAGCACCGCCGCCACGATGATCAGCACATCGCCCAGCAGGCGCGCGCTGACGCCGTAGATCGGCTGGTTGTACAGCAGGCACGGAATCGCCACCATCTGCGCGGCCGTCTTGAACTTGCCCAGCCGGTGCACCGCCACGCTGGCGCTGGCGCCGATCTTGGCCATCCATTCGCGCAGGGCGGAAATCGTGATTTCACGGCCGATGATGATCAGGGAAATAAAAGCATCGACGCGGCTGAGGTCCAGCAGGACGATCAGGGCGGCGCAGACCATCAGCTTGTCGGCGACCGGGTCCAGGAAGGCGCCGAACGCCGAGGTCTGGTTCCAGCGGCGGGCCAGCCAGCCGTCGAACCAATCGGTCAGCGCCGCAATAATGAAAGCCCAGGCGGCGAAGGTGTCGCGAACAGGGACCGACATCCAGCTTTCGGGCAGGTAGAACAGCCCGACCACCAGCGGAATCATGGCGATGCGCAGCCATGTCAGGATAATGGGTACATTAATTGGCATAGTGTCCGTATGCTACATCAAGAGTGGGGTAGCCCCCCCCCGAAGCGCCGGCGGCGCTTCCCCCCAAGGGGGGCTCCGCTGCGGACCGGCGGAGCCGGATCCGCGCGGCCTGGCTTTGCGC
>NZ_JCBAMT010000117.1:0-18153 GCF_059760445.1 Achromobacter sp. D7-1
CCTGTATCCCGCGCCGCGCGCCGTTCATCGGCGCGCGGCGGGACGCCATGCGTCTTGACCTGGAAGTGAGATGATCCGCATCGTACGTTTCATAGACCGTATCTCCACTTTTGTCGGGCAGACATTTGCCTGGTTGATCGTCGTTCTTACCCTGCATGTCTGTTGGGAGGTGGCCGCGCGCTACCTGTGGAACCAGCCCAGCGCCTGGGCGTTCGACATGCAGATGATGTACTACGGCATTCTGTTCATGATGGCGGGGGCCTATACCCTGGCCAAGAACGGGCATGTGCGTGGCGACATCCTGTACGGCTTCCTGCCGCCGCGCGTGCAGGCGGCGCTGGACCTGATCCTGTACATCGTGTTCTTCTTCCCCGGCGTGATCGCGCTGGTGTGGGCCGGCTGGTATTACGCCGGCTATTCCATCGCCATCCGCGAGCATTCGTCGCTCATGGCCAACGGGCCGCCCATCTATCCCTTCAAGGCCTTTATTCCCATAGCGGGCGCGGTGCTGCTGTTGCAGGGCGTGGCGGAAGTGCTGCGCTGCGTGCTCTGCCTGCGGCGCGGCGCCTGGCCCTCGCGCGCGGAAGACGTCGAGGAAGTGGACGTCGACAAGCTCAAGCAGATGGTGCATGTCAAGGACGAGGACATCGCCAAGCTGGACCGCTACGTCACCTCCGGGGAGCCGCGCTCATGAAGATCCATAAAGCGCTGTGGTTCGGCCTGTCGTGCATCGGGCTGGTGCTGCTGATGATTGCGTTCCTGACGCCCTGGGACCATCTCACCACCGGCCACATAGGCCTGCTGATGCTGGCCCTGATCGTGGTGGCCATCATGCTGGGCTTTCCCACGGCGTTCACGCTGATGGGCATGGGGGTGCTATTCACGTTCCTGGCGTACTACATGCAGAGCGCGGACGCCGGCCGCTCGGTCGGGCAGACGCTGGACCTGATGGTGCAGCGGACCTACGCCACGATGACCAACGACTCGCTGATTTCGATCCCGCTGTTCGTGTTCATGGGTTATCTGGTCGAACGCGCCAACCTGATCGAGAAGCTGTTCCGTTCGATGCATCTGGCGCTGGCGCGCTTGCCGGGCGCGCTGGCGGTCGCCACGCTGGCAACCTGCGCGATCTTCGCCACCGCCACGGGCATCGTCGGCGCCGTGGTCACCCTGATGGGCCTGCTGGCCATGCCCGCCATGCTGAAGGCCGGCTACAGCGTGCGCCTGACCGCTGGCTCCATCACGGCGGGCGGTTGCCTGGGCATTCTGCTGCCGCCTTCCGTGATGCTGATCGTCTACGGCGCGACCACTGGCGTGTCGGTGGTGCAGCTGTACGCCGGAGCGCTGTTCCCCGGCATCATGCTGGCGGTGCTGTACATGGTCTACGTGATCATCCTGGCCAAGCTGCGCCCCGACATGGCGCCGCCGCTGCCCAAGGAAGAGCGCGGCGTGCCGCTGTCCCGGGAATCCGCGGCGCTGGCGTCGGGCGGCTATACGCGCGCCTTGTCCGGCATGCTGGCGGCCTTGTTCAAAGGGCGCCGCAACCAGGACGTGCCGTTCGGCTTCCTGATGCGCAATATGGCGCTGGCGCTGGCGCCACTGGCGGTGACGGTGTTGCTGGTGGCGGTGGTCTATCAGGCGACGACGCGCCCGGAGGTCGTGTACGAGATTCCCGCCGAACTGCAGCTGGGATCAGGGGGCTTCGATTCGGAATTGAGCGAGCCGTCCGCCGATGGCCTGGCAGAGCCGCCGTCCAACGAACTGGCCGAGCCTCCCTCCAGTGAGCCGGCGACCGCCACCGGCCTGGCCGAACCGCCAGGCACGCCGGCGGCCGCGCCCGCGCCCGCCTCGCAGTCAGCCGCCTCGCAGTCGGCCGCCGCGCAGGCGCCGGCCGCCGCAGGCGAGGGCATCGCCGCGCCCAAGGGGTTCTGGATCTTCGCGGCCATCTGCGCGGCAATCCTGGCGCTGTTCTATGCGATGCTGACCTGGGCGCGCATGGAAATCTTCAAGATGTTGATGGCCTCGTTCTTCCCGCTGGCCGTGATGATCGCGGCGGTGCTGGGCTCCATCGCCTTCGGCCTGGCCACGCCTAGCGAGGCTGCCGCCATGGGCGCCATGGGCGGCGCGCTGCTGGCGCTGGCGTACCGGCGGCTGAACCTGCCGGTGCTGCGCGAATCCGTATTCCTGACCGCCAAGACCAGCGCCATGGTGTGCTGGCTGTTCGTGGGCTCGTCGATCTTCTCGGCGGCTTTTGCGCTGCTGGGCGGACAGCGCATCATCGAAGAGTGGGTGCTGTCGCTGGGGCTGTCGCAGCTGCAGTTCCTGCTGCTGGCGCAGGTCATCATCTTCCTGCTGGGCTGGCCGCTGGAATGGACCGAGATCATCGTGATCTTCATGCCCATTTTCGTGCCGCTGCTCAACACCTTCGGCATTGACCCGTTGTTCTTCGGCCTGCTGGTGGCGCTGAACCTGCAGACGGCCTTCCTGTCGCCGCCAGTGGCGATGTCGGCGTTCTACCTGAAGGGCGTGTCGCCGCCGCACGTGACGCTGAACCAGATCTTCCTGGGCATGATGCCGTTCATGGGCATCCAGGTGGTGGCGATCTTCCTGCTGTACGTGTTCCCCGGCATAGGCATGTGGCTGCCGACGGTGTTGTACCGGTGAAGACCCTGGTTGGAGGCGGCTGGGACGCCGCCTCCAAGCCGCCGTGGCTCAGGCCGCCGGCGGAACGTCGCGCCCGCCCAGGCTCGCCGAGTAGCGGATGAGATAGCCATCGGGATCCTGCACCAGGAACTGGTGCACGCCGACCTCGGTCGTACCGGCGCGGTACCACTTCTCCTCGGGTTCCATGTACAGCGGCCAGCCGGCGCCGCGCAAGGCGTCGACCATCGGCGTGATCGAAGGCACCTCGATCTGCAGATTGATCCCGCGTCCCAGCGGCGCTTCCAGCGGGCCGGTGATCCAGTTCCTGCCGTGGCCGTGTTCCTCCAGCATGACCTGCGAACCACTCTTGTCCAGATAGGCGAAATGGTCTTCCGGGCGGTCGTAGGCTATCGAGAACCCGCAGAGCCCGCACCAGAAATGCAGACTCTTGTGGATGTCGGACACGAGCAGCTCGGGCACGACACGGGCGGCGGAGAATTCGGACGCGGGAAGCACGGGGTAGTTCATGGCGGATTTCTGCATGAATGGCGCATGGGGAGATCAGGGCCGCAATGATAGGTCGGATTCGGCGGCAGGACGCGGCAGTGCATAGACGATGGTGTCGCGGTCGTAGTGGCGTTCGCGCGTGCGGAACGTGAAACCCAGTTTCTCCAGGACGCGAACGGAGGCTTGGTTGTCGGGCCAGACCACCGCGACGAGTTCGGCCACTTCAAGCTCGCGCCAGGCGTATTCGCACAACTGCTTCGCTGCCTGGCTGGCGTACCCCCGTCCCCAAACCGCGCGTTGCAGCCGATAGGCAAGCTGGATGCTGTCCGTGCCTGCCAGAGGGACCAGGCTCACCCAGCCCACTGCGGCGCCATCGATCGCGACCGCCCAATGGCCTAGCCGGGTCAGCGGTTCACGCAGCCATGCCAGCAGCTCTTGCCGCCGTGCCTCGTCTGCCGGTTTGACGCCGGTACTGTGGCGCATGACCTCGGGATCCGATTCCATGGCCAGCAGCATGGGGATGTCGTCTTCCTGCATGCGGCGCAGGGTCACGCGGGAGGGTAGGGGCATGGATTCAGTCGTCGACTGCTGAGATAGCCAGGATGATAGCGGTTCGAGTCGGACGGGCCGTCTTGCGGATAAATAGTTAGGCGCCTTATTATATCGGCGTCGAGAATCACAGGATCAGATTCCCCATGCAAGACCCGCAACACATGCTGGAACCCAAGCACCGCGCGCTGCTTGAAGTCGCGGCCAGGCGCGGCCTGCCGACGGCGGACGGGATAGGCCTTTGCTTTCAGCTGCTGTCGCTGGCCAACGCCATCGACCGGGATTGCGCCGCCCGGCTGGCGCCGCGCCAATTGTCGGAAGGGAAGTTCGTGCTGCTGTTCCTGCTGCACGAGCAGGCGGACGGTATGTCGCCGCACGAGCTGGCCGATGGCGCCGGTGTCACGCGGGCCACGGTCACGGGCCTGCTGGACGGCCTGGAGCGCGACGGATTCGTCTTGCGGCGCGCTGGCAAGGAGGACCGGCGCAAGATTATCGTGAAGCTCAGCGCCAAGGGGCGGGCCGAGGCCGGGCAGTTGTTC
The DNA here is from genome assembly GCF_059760445.1 of Achromobacter sp. D7-1. Lineage (NCBI taxonomy): Bacteria > Pseudomonadati > Pseudomonadota > Betaproteobacteria > Burkholderiales > Alcaligenaceae > Achromobacter > Achromobacter sp. D7-1. Next base: position 4,239 of record NZ_JCBAMT010000117.1, read on the forward strand.
AAGACGCATACGGACTGGATAGGCTCCTTGTTCGCGGGCTTGAGCCTCGCGGACCGGGCCAGCCTGCGCGCGCTGCTGGGCAAGATCTGGCAAGGAACCGACTCGGGCCGGGCTACTGGGCAGGAGACTACGCAATGAGCAAGAAGACCTCAGCCGCGCCGACGGGCCGGGGCGTGAAGGACATCAGCGCCGAGCGCCTGGCGCAGCTGAACGCCGGCGAACCGGCCGGCAACCTGACTGAATGCCTGGCTGTGGACTTTGCCGAACTGATGCAGGCGGCCGCCCCGCAGGTGGGCGCCGAGGCCATCGCCGCGCTGCGCGCCCAGGCTGGGATGGGGATCTCCAAGCGCATGGCCGCTGCAGCGCATCACTTGCAGGAGGGCCTGGGCAAGGACGCCTTCAAACCGTTGCGCAACCACCGCTCGGATACCGTCCGGGGCTGGGCCTGCTTTATGGTCGGGATGATGCCGGATCTGACCCTGAAGCAGCGGCTGGCGTTGATCTGGCCGCTGGCCGACGATGCGCATTTCGGCGTGCGGGAATGGGCCTGGCTGGCGCTGCGCCCGCAGTTGGCGGCCGAGCTGGACACGGCATTGGAACTGCTGCAGCCCTGGACGGCGGATGCCTCCGAACGCGTGCGCCGTTACGCCAGCGAGTCGCTGCGGCCGCGCGGGGTCTGGTGCGCGCACATTGCGGCCTTGAAGGCCGATCCCGGCAGGGCGCTGCCCCTGCTTGAGCCGCTGCGGGCCGACCCGGCCGTCTACGTGCAGGACTCGGTCGCAAACTGGCTGAACGACGCCAGCAAGGACCAGCCGGATTGGGTACGCGAGGTCTGCGCGCGCTGGTCCAAAGGCAAGCCGGCCGAGGCGACGCAACGCATCTGCAAGCGCGCGCTGCGTTCCATCGGAGCCTAGCCGCAGGTATCGGCAGATAAGCCCGCGCCAAGCCGGCCGGACAAGGCCTACAACTGGCTCATGCCCCCGTCCGCAATGATCTCGGTGCCGACGATGAAGGCGGACTCGGGCGAGGCCAGGTGCAGCACGGTCGAGGCGATCTCCTGCGGCGTGCCAAAGCGGCCCAGCGGCACCTGGGCGCGGATGCTGGCGGCGGTCTTTTCCAGCGCAGCGGCGTCCAGGCCCAGCTTGTCGTAGATCGGCGTGGCGACGGGGCCGGGGCTGATGACGTTGACGCGTATGCCGCGTGGCAGCAGTTCCGCTGACAGGGTCTTGGCCAGGGAGATCAGCGCCGCTTTGCTGGCGGCGTAGATGGAGGATGCCGGCATGCCGATACGGGCGTTGATCGAGCCATTCAGCACGATGGACGCGCCCGGATTGAGCAGCGGGTCCAGCGCCTGCAATTGAAAGAAGGCGCCCTTGACGTTGGTCGAGAACGTCTGGTCCCAGAGCGCTTCGGTGGCTTCGGCCAGGGGCGCGAAACGCGCCACGCCGGCGTTGATGAACACGGCGTCCAGGCGGATGCCGGCCTGGCGCAGTTCGGTCGCCAGGGCGGCGGGGGCACCGGGCGCGCCGGCGTCGTTGCGCAGCGCCAGCGCATGGGAACCCAGGCTGGCGCGCACCTGCTTCAGCACCGCGGCATCGCGGCCGGTGACGACCACGCGGGCGCCTTCGGCGGCGAACGCCTGGGCGGCGGCGAGGCCGATGCCGCTGGTGCCGCCGGTGATCAGGACGGTCTTCTGTTCGAAACGGTTCATGGTGGGCTCCTTGGAAGCCGGGGAGTGTCCTGCGCGCGTGCCGCTGGCAGGATTGCCGCATTCCACGATAGATCAATCAAGGGCCCGGCGGGCGATTCGTTATAGTCATTGCTGACCGCGATCAATCTGCGGCAATGCGGCAAAGTCCGCGCACAACAGTCCAAGGGACGGGCATGGAAGAGACGACACTGAACTGGGCATCGCTGGTCGATGAACTGAACAAATTGCTGCGCCTGAAGACCACGGTCATCGGCATGAAGCTCTACGAACGTGAAGAAGATATGGCGGCGGTAAAGGGCTTGCGGCGGCCGCAGGCCACGCACACCACCGACCAGATAGTCGGCATGGCCGCCCGGCTCGGCTGGACCGTGGGCATCACGGGCGACGACCTGGTCGGCGCCCAATGCCGCGCCGTGATCGGCCTGGGACCGCAGGACCAAGCCTGGAAGCGCGGCGAGGACTATGTGGGCGTGTGGCACGCCACCCAGGAAGACGCCCAGGCGCGCCAGGAGGCATTGTCCTGTGTGCCGGCGGGCAAGTATCGCGGGCTGGTGGTGTCGCCGCTGGCTGCGGGCCGGCTGGACCCGCCGGACATCTGCCTGATCTATGCCACGCCGGGCCAGATGATCATTCTCATCAACGGCCTGCAATGGAAGAATTACCGACGCTTCGACTGGAGCGTGGTGGGCGAGACGGCCTGTGCGGACTCCTGGGGCCGGGCGTTGGCCACCGGCGAACCCAGCCTGTCCTTGCCCTGTTACGCGGAACGCCGCTACGGCGGCGTGCCCGACGAGGAAATGCTGATGGCCTTGCCGCCGCGCTACCTGCCCATCGCCATCGAGGGCATGAAGGCCTTGTCGGCCAACGGTCTGCGCTATCCGATTCCGCCCTACGGCATCCAGAACGACGTGCGCGCCGGCATGGGCGTGAGCTACGCGCGGGCGCCGGCGTCCCCGGCATCCAAGCCCTGATGCGCGGCGGCGCGCAAGGCGGCCGCCAGCACGCGGGCAGCGGGTCCCAGGGGCTGGTCGATGCGGTGCGCCAGATAGGTTTCACTGGCCACCTGGCTGCCGCGGCCCAGGCTGTCGGTCGGCAGGCGCAGCAGCCGGCCTTCGGCCAGATCGCGCTGCACCTGCCAGAATGGCAGCCGGCCCCAGCCTACGCCCGCCAGGATCAGGGCGTGCTTGGTGTCCTGGCCGCTGACGCGGCAGGTCTGCGGCGACAGCACCGCGAAGTCGCGGCCCTGGGTCAAGGAGGAAGGGTCCATTTGCACGATCTGCACATGATCGGCGAGTTCCGCCGGACCCAGCGGGATGTCGGCGGCGACGCGCTGCGCCAACGCATGTCCGGCGCCGACCACCGCCACCATCTGCACGGACGACAGCGCCTGCATCACGATGCGCGGGTTGCGGAAATGGTCGCCGGCGACGATGGCCAGCGTGTGGCTGCGCGTCAGCAGCGCTTCCACCGGGCCGCCCAGGGGCAGCACCGAAACCCGGACGGCGACGGACGGGTAGGCCGCGCGCAGGGCGTTCAGGGCGGCGCCGACCTCGGCGATCGGAAACAGCGTGTCCACCGCCAGCGACAGTTCCAGCTCGACGCCTTCGCCCAGGCCCTGGGCGCGGGCGCGCATGGCGTCCACGCGCAGCAGGATGTCGCGGGCGTTGGCCAGCAGCGCAGCCCCTTCTGGCGTCATCACGGGCCGGTGGCCGTTGCGGTCGAACAGCGTCACGCCCAGTTGCGCTTCCATATTGGCGATGGCATGGCTGACGGCTGACTGCACCCGCGACAGGCGGCGCGCGGCCGCGCGGAAACTGCCGGCGTCGGCCACGGCGGCGAACACGCGCAACTGGTCCAGGGTCAGGGCGTCTATCATCTTGCCGGCTGATCTATTAAATCGATCAAGTACATCAAAAGATTATCACTTACCAGGATCGGCTTGCGCTGGCATCCTGGCTGGGTCGCAAAACAAGGGAGACAGGGATGGGCAAGGAAGGAACGCGCTGGTCGGCGGTGCTGGCCATCGTGGGGGCGGGCGTGGTGGCGGCGCTGCAGGTGGGCAAGGTCATCATCGCCGCGCCCTTGCTGCGCAAGGACATGGGGTTGGACCTGGCCTCCATTGGTGCGTTGGCCGCGGTGTTTTCTATCCTGGGGCTGGTCGGCGGGATCGCGGCCGGGGGCGTCATCAACCGCTACGGCGCGCGACGCATGCTGCTGGCGGGTTTGGTGGCGACGGCGGTGGGTTCGGTGATAGGCGCGATGGCGACCGCCTACAGTGTCCTGCTGGCCTCGCGGGTGGTGGAGGGGCTGGGCTTCCTGATGATTACCGTGGCGGGGCCCGCGGCCCTGCAGCGCATGGTGTCGGCGTCCACCCGCGACTTCGCCTTCGCGCTGTGGAGCTGCTACATGCCGGCCGGCATGGCGATTGCGATGCTGGCCTCGCAAGCCTTCAGCGGCTGGCAGGCCTATTGGTGGTGCGCGGGCGCGGCGGTGCTGGTGGCCATTGTGTGCGTGGCGGCGCTGGCGCCGGCCAACCCGGGCGGAGCCAGCCTGTCGTGGCGGGGCTTGCGGCAGGACACGGTCGATACCATGGGCGCGCCCGGTCCGCGCCTGCTGGCGCTGTCGTTCACGCTCTACAGCCTGATGTTCTTCGCGCTGTTCACCTTCCTGCCCGTGCTGCTGACCGAGCAGTTGGGCCTGCCGCTGGCGACCGCTGGCCTGTACAGCGCCATCGCCAGCGCTGCCAACGTGGTCGGCAACCTGGGCGCGGGCGTGCTGCTGGCACGCGGCTGGCGCCGTTCGACATTGATCGCCTGCGCCAGCCTGATCATGGGCGCGGTGGCGCTCCTGATCTTCCGCTCGGTGCTGCCGGCCATGCCCACCTTCCTGCTGTGCGTGCTGTTCTCGGCAGTGGGCGGGCTGATACCGGCCACGCTGCTCGGCACGGCGCCGTTGCTGGCGCCGCGGCCAGCGCTGACGCCGGCTTCGGTGGGGCTGGTGATGCAGGGCAGCGGCCTGGGCCAGGTGATCGGTCCGCTGGCGGTGGGCGGCGCGATCGACCGCTACGGCTGGTCGGTGGCTTCGCTCATCGTGGCCGCGGCCGGGCTGGGCGGCGTCTTCCTGGCATGGCGCCTGCGGCGCTTGAAAGGTCCCGGGCTGTAGACGTCGCGCGGTTGTCGCTAGCACCGGTCTGGGCCGATGTCCGCTGGGGCGCGGCCCTACGCAGCCACGGGCAGGGGCTCGGGCTTGATCCGCACCGCGCGCAGCACGCCCACCATCAGGCAAGCAATGCCGATTAGCGTCAGTGGCTGGGGCATCTGCCCGCGCAGCATGTAGGCATAGGCCAGCGCCGCCAGCGTTTCGAACACGATCAGCTGTCCGGCCAGGGCGGTGGGCAGGCGCTGGCTGGCTTCGTTCCAGCACAAAGTGCCCAGCCAGGACGCGAACAGGCCGATGATGGCCATCAAGGCCAGGAAGACTTCGGGCCGGGGGCCGGCCGGCATGGGAAAGTCGCTGCCGGCCGCGGCCATGCCGGCCCACAATACGAGATAGCCCGCCAGCGCCAGCGGCAGCGTCGCCACGCCCTGGGCCGTGGCCCAGGTGCGGGGGCTGCGGTCGGGGTGGGCGCGCAGCCAGTCCGCGTTGCGCAGCGGATACCAGGTCCAGCAGGCCACCGCGCCCAGCGCCAGCAGCGCGCCGATGGCGTAACGCGACATGTCGGCGTCCGGCTCCTGGCGCAAGGCTTGAAGCTCGACCTGGTTGACGCAGGCGATGCCCAGCGCGATCAAGGCCAGCGCGGGCGCCAGCCGCTTCCATGGCAGCCGGCCGTCGCGCTGGGCGTTGCGCAGGTTGGCGCTGATGGCGATGACCACGGGCAGGGTGCCGATGATCATGGTGGGTACGGGGCCGCCCGCGCGCTGGATGGCGCTGGCCAGGCACAGGTAGTAGAGCAGGTTGCCGATGGCGGCCAGCTTCAGCGCTTCGATCCAGTCGGCGCGCTGCAACTGGCGCAGCCCGCGGCGGTCCAGCCAGGCCAGCGGCAGCGCGATCAGGCCGAACGCCAGATAGCGCGCCACGGATTGCAGCGCGGCGGGGTATTCCGGCAGCAACAGGGGCCCCACGAACACCAGGCCCCACATCAGGCCGGCGGCCAGGGCGTAAAGGGTTCCAGCCCACATACGACGTCGCTCCAGGTCACGAATGGCGGCAGTCTAGCCAGCGCGCGGGCGGCGCGTCTTGTACCAGATTGCTGCGCGCGACTCAGGCGCGGACTTGCTTCTGATAGCGCGAGGGCGTGACGCCGTAGCGGCGCGCAAAGGCGCGGGTCAGGTGGGCCTGGTCGGTCAGCCCCGCGGCCAGCGCCACCTGGGCCGGAGGTTCGCCCGCTGCCAGCCGGCGCTTGGCCTCGAACAGCCGCAGGGCCATCAGCATCTGCTGCGGCGTGGCGTGGTACTGCGCCTGGAAGCTGCGCAGGAAATGAAAAGGGCTGAGCCCGGCCACGGCCGCGAGTTCGTCCAGCGTCAGGCGCCGCGCCAGATGGGCGCGCAGATAATCGATGACGGGCGCGAAGCGCGGCGAGCCTTCGTCGCGGGCCGCGCGCGGCACGCGCGCATGGCGGCGGAATTCTCCCAGCAGCGCGTACAGCGCGCTGTCGAAAGCCAATGGCTCGCGCGCCTGCCACAAGGTGTCCAGCAGCATGGTGACGCGCTGCGCGCCGGCGGCGTCATGGCCGACGGCCGTATCGAACCACCAGCCGCTTTCGCCGGCCACGCGCGCCACCACGTTCGGGTCCAGGTAGACCATGCGATAGCGCCAGCCGCCCTCGGTTTCGGCGCGGCCGGTATGCAATTCGTCGGGGTTCATCAGCACCACCGAGCCCGAGGGCGCCAGATGCTCCGCACCGCGGTAGCGGAAGCGCTCGACGCCGGCCTCGATCGCGCCCAATCCGTAGGCTTCGTGGGTGTGGGGTTCGAAGGCGTAGCGGATGATGTGGGCGCGGTACAGCTCCACGCCGGGCTGGTGCGCCGCTTGGCGGAACTCGGCCCGGTCGCCAGGATGCTCGAACGCCTGCGGCACGCCCGGCATGGCGGGCGCGGCAAGGTCGGACGGGGCATGGTCGGCGGGGCGCATGGAGGGATTTAAGCATGCCGGCCAGGGCCCCGGCGCCCGGACCGGCGCGTCTAGGAGTCGGACATGTCGCGCGCCCGTGCCAGCAGCAGTTCCCGTTCGCGCGCGTTGCGTGTCATGCCGGCCGCGCGTTCGAACTCGGCGCGGGCTTCGGCCTTGCGTCCCAGCTTGGCCAGCAGGTCGGCGCGCACGCTGGGCAGCCAGTGGTAATTGGCCAGTGCCGGCTCCCCGGCCAGATGGTCGGCCAGGTCCAGCCCGGCCTGGGGGCCAAACGCCATGCCCACGGCGACGGCGCGGTTCAGCTCCACCACCGGCGACGGCATGGCCTGCGCCAGCGCGTCGTACAGCGCCACGATGCGCGGCCAGTCGGTTTCCTCCGGCGTGCGCGCGCGGGCGTGGCAGGCGGCCAGCTCGGCCTGCAAGGCGTAAGGGCCGCGCGGCGCGCCCAGGCTGTCCGACAGCGCTAGCGCCGCCAGTCCGCGCCGGATCAGCAGCGGATCCCAGCGGCCGCGATCCTGTTCCATCAGCAGCACGGGGCGGCCTTGCGCGTCGGTGCGCGCGTGCAGGCGCGAAGCCTGCAGCTCCATCAACGCGGTCAATCCGTGGACCTCGCTTTCACCGGGCGCGAGCTGGGCCAGGATGCGGCCCAGGCGCAGCGCTTCGTCGCATAGCGCGGGACGGACCCAGTCATCGCCGGAGGTGGCCGAATAGCCCTCGTTGAAGATCAGGTAGATGACTTCCAGCACCGACGCCAGGCGCGGCGCCCGCTCCTCGGCCCTGGGGACTTCAAACGGCACGTTGGCCGCGGACAGGCTGCGCTTGGCGCGCACGATGCGCTGCGCGATGGTGGATTCCGAGGCCAGGAAGGCGCGCGCGATCTCGGCCGTGGTCAGCCCGCCCAGCAGGCGCAGGGTCAGCGCCACGCGCGCCTCGGTGGACAGCAGCGGGTGGCAGGCGGTGAATACCAGCCGCAGCAGGTCGTCGCCGATGTCGTCCTGGCGCGCGGCGTCCAGCGCGTCGACGAAGTCGGGCTCGACGTCGGCCTGCAGAGCCTCCAGCTCGTGCCCGATCTGCTCGTGCTTGCGCGTATGCAGCGCGTTCAGCCGCAGCCGGTCGCGCGCGCGGTTCTTGGCGGTAGTCATCAGCCACGCTCCCGGGTTGTCCGGCACGCCGGTTTCGGGCCAGCGTTCCAGGGCGGCGACCAAGGCATCCTGCGCCAGCTCTTCAGCCAGCCCGACGTCGCGCACCAGGCGCGCGACGCCGGCGATGACGCTGGCGGCCTCGATCCGCCAGACTGCCTCGATGGCGCGATGCACGGCCTCCTGCATCATGCGTTGGGCACTTCGCCGGGAACCATGTACACCAGCTCCCAGACATGGCCGTCCAGGTCCTCGAAACCGTGGGCGTACATGAAACCGTGGTCCTGGGGCTGGCGCGGAGCGGTGCCGCCGCCGGCGAGGGCGCGCGCCACCTGTTCGTCCACCTCGGCGCGGCTGTCGCAGGACAGCGCGATCAGCACCTCGGTGGATTTCGTGGCGTCGGCCACCGGCTTGCCGGTAAAGGTCTGGAAGAAATCCTTCACCAGCAGCATGACGTAGATGTTCTCGCTCACGACCATGCAGGCGCCCTGGTCGTTGGTGAATTGCGGATTGAAGCTGAAGCCCAAGCCCTTGAAGAAGGCCTGCGATTTCTGTATGTCATTGATGGGGAGATTGACGAAGATCTGGTTGTGCATGATGTTCCCGCTTCCTTTTTAGTGTGGTTGTCCTAGCGCCTTTCTGCCAGGGTCTTGAGGTTGGCCAGCCCGTCTTCGAAATCCTTCCCGACCATGCTGTCCATGTTGAAAAAGAGGTGCATCAGTTTGGCGACATAGTTCAGCCGGCCTTCCATGGCCCAGGTGACTCGCGTGCCGTCGCCGGCCGGCGCCAGGGTGAAGTTGACCTGGTTGACGGCGGAGAAGGGCTTGATGAAGGTCAGCCGCATGGCCACCGAAGCGTCCGGCACGGCGCTTTCTATCTGCATCTGGCCCACGCCCACTTCCTTGCTTTCCCATGCGTAGGTCGCGCCCGGGCCGGCCGTCACCGCGCCATAGGTACCCTTGATCGCGGGGTCCTTCTTTTCGTAGGGATTCCAGGTGTTGAAGGCATGCAGATCGTTGATCAGGGGAAACAGGCGCGCCGGCGGCGCCTGGATTTGCGCGCTGCGTTCGACGCGGAAGGTGTCCGGGCGCGTGGCCGCGTAGGCCAGTACCAGCACGATGGCGGCCAGAACGATGAGCAGCAGGGTTTTCAGCATGAATGAAGTCCGTTGATGGGTAGGGGGAGTGTGGCGATAGTGCTCATTGACCGTTGCCGGGTATCCGTCGGTAGCGTTCGACGCCCTCGCTGGGGCCGAACTCGTCCAGCTCGAAGACCTGGCGCACTTCGACGGCGCAGGGCTGGCCGGGGAAGGGCTCGGGAAAGCGCAGCGCCCATTGCATGGCTTCCTCGCGCGAACGCACCTGGATCATGGTGTAGCCGGCGATCAGCTCCTTGGTCTCGGCAAACGGACCGTCGACGATCTTGCGCTGGCCCTGGTCGTACTGCACCCGCCAGCCCTTGGAGGAAGGGTGCAGGCCGTTGGCGTCCAGCAGCACGCCGGCCTTGGCCAGCGCCTCGTGATAGGTCGCCATGGCGGCGAGCAGGCTTTCCTGCGGCATCACGCCGGCCTCACTGTCCGGCGTGGCCCGGACGATGATCATGTATCGCATTTCTGAGACTCCTCGATTCAGAAAACACAGCCCGTGGGTGGGCTTGTACTGGCACGACGAACGGCGAGACGCGGGATCGACAAGAAAATGATGAACCTAGGGTAAGTACTAGGTTTGGCCTGCGGGTGACGAGGCCCGAAAAGGGAATCGGGCGTCGACCCTCGAACGGGCGGGCGGCGCGGTTATGCCGCTGAACGGTAAGGCAGCCGATTGGAGGCCGCTACATGAAGCACGGACCCAGTTCGCGGACTTCCACCGTGGCCCATTGCGCTGCCGGGCATTCGGCCGCCAGCGCCAACGCCTCTTCCCGGGTTTCGCAGTTCAACAGGAAGAAGCCGCCGATCATTTCCTTGGCTTCGGCATAGGGACCGTCCAGCAGGGAGCGTTCGCCGTCGCGGATCTGCAAGCGCACGGCTTCCGATTCGGACTTCAGGGATTCCGCGCGGGCCAGCAGGCCGCGCGAGCTCAGGTCTTCGGCATAGCGCAGCATCTGCGCATAGGCTTCACGGCCTTCTTGGGGCGTGCGTTGGGCGCGCTGGCCCACCGGTTCGACGATGAAAAGCAGATAGGACATGGGATCTTCCAGTGCGGACTGCTGATAAGGTTCGCCAGATTACCGCTATTTGTTGCGCCTGGACCATCCCGCGACGCGCGCCAAAAGGCGTTGTTTGTAAGCAGAGGTAGGCGGCAGGCTCAGCCGCCATCCCTCAGCACAGCCACGCCCGTACGGGGATTCACCAGCGTGACGTTCTCCAGTGCCTTGATGCGCCAGGCGCCGGCCTGCCGCGTTAGCACGGCAAGAATCATGGTGTCGACGGCATGCGCGCCCGCCGGATGGGCCGCGCCGGCCGCCAGGCGGCTCCAGAAGTGCACGATCGCCGCGTCGGCGCCGATCGGCGTCACGCCGACGAGTTCGTTCGCCAGCGTGGAATCGCCATAGATGGTGGCGTGAATGGGAGCATGCATCTTGACGATTTCGTCGACGCCGCGCACATAGTGGCCGAACCGGTTCACAAACGTTGCGTCCTCATGGAACAACGCGCCTAGCGCCTGCATGTCATGATCGTTCCAGGCGGCCTGGAACGCGCCTGGGACGTCTTCGGGATTGTGCATTTGCGTCATGTGGATTCTTGCCCGTGCCTGTATAAGGAAAGGATGCCGTGCCGTGCGCCGCCATGGACGGCCGCAAGCATGAATAATGCGTCAGACTACGGAATCGGCGCTACCGGATTTGCAGCCTGACACGCGCTGCCGGCACGCCCGTCCACACTGCGAAGGTCCCATGGCATCCCATACTTCCGCCTCCAAGGATATGTCCGCCGCCGGCTGGCTGCGCTGGCTGCCCGGGCTGGCGATGCTCCGGTCGTACCAGGCCGCCTGGCTGCCGAAGGACCTGGCCGCGGGCCTGGTGCTGACCACCATGCTGGTGCCAGTCGGCATCGCCTATGCCGAAGCATCCGGCGTCCCAGGCGTCTATGGGCTTTATGCCACCATCATCCCGCTATTGGCCTATGCGCTGTTCGGCCCCAGCCGCATTCTGGTGCTGGGGCCGGACTCCGCCCTGGCCGCGCCCATCCTGGCGGTGGTGCTCAGCGTTTCGGAAGGCGATCCCATGCGCGCCGTGGCCGCGGCCAGCCTGATGGCCTTGGTCGCCGGGCTGTTCTGCATCGTCATGGGTTTGCTGCGGCTGGGCTTCATCACCGAGCTGCTGTCCAAGCCGATCCGCTACGGCTACATGAACGGCATTGCCTTGACGGTGCTGGTCAGCCAGTTGCCCAAGCTGTTCGCCATCTCCATCGAGGACGCTGGTCCGCTGCGCGAACTGGTGCAGTTGGGACAGGCCGTGTATCAGGGCCAGACCAATTGGTACAGCTTCGCGGTGGGGGCGGCGACCCTGGCGGTGATCCTGCTGCTCAAGCGCTTCGAGCGCGTGCCGGGCATCCTGATCGCGGTGATCCTGGCGACGCTGGCGGTCAGCCTGTTGCACCTGGATTCCCAGGGCGTGAAGGTACTGGGCGAGATTCCGCAGGGGCTGCCCAAGTTCGCCTTGCCATGGCTCAGCAACGCGGACCTGGTCAAGATTGCGCTGGGCGGCTGCGCGGTGGCGCTGATCGCGTTCGCGGATACCAGCGTGCTGTCGCGCACCTATGCCGCGCGCACCAATACGCGGGTCGATCCGAACCAGGAAATGGTGGGCCTGGGCGTGGCCAACCTGGCGGCCGGCTTCTTCCAGGGCTTTCCGATCAGCAGCAGCGCGTCGCGCACGCCGGTGGCCGAGGCGGCGGGTTCGCGCACGCAGCTCACGGGCGTGGTGGGCGCGATTGCGGTGGCGGTCTTGCTGGTCGCGGCGCCGAATCTGCTGCGTTACCTGCCGAACAGCGCGCTGGCCGCCGTGGTGATCGCAGCGGCCATCGGCCTGTTCGAATTCAAGGACCTGCGGCGCATCTACCGCATCCAGCAATGGGAATTCTGGCTGTCGATGGCATGCTTTGCCGGCGTGGCGGTGTTCGGCGCCATTCCTGGCATCTGCCTGGCGGTGGTCCTCGCCGTCATCGAATTCCTGTGGGACGGCTGGCGCCCGCACTACGCGGTGCTGGGCCGGGTGCCCAACCTGCGCGGCTACCACGACCTGAAGCGCTATCCGAATGCCTCGCTGATCGACGGCCTGGTGCTGTTCCGCTGGGACGCGCCGTTGTTCTTCGCCAATGCCGAGCTGTTCCAGCAACGCCTGATGGAAGCCGTGGACGCCTCGCCCACGCCGGTGCGCCGGGTGGTGGTGGCGGCCGAGCCGGTCACCAGCGTCGATGTCACCTCGGCGGACATGCTGCGCGAACTGAGCCGCAGCCTGGCCCAGCGCGGCGCCGCGCTCCATTTCGCGGAAATGAAGGATCCCGTGCGCGACAAGCTCAAGCGCTTCGAGTTGACCGAGATATTCGGCGACGACCGGTTCCACCCCACGGTGGGGAGCGCGGTGGACAGCTATTCCGATGCTCGCCCCGGTGGGGCAGCGCTTCGGATGGCTCCGGAGTCCTCGGCAGGCAGTTGCCGGATGCCTTGATTTCGGACCCCGTTTATGGGCAGATGCCATGAGCCGGTGGCCGGACGGAGGGATCCGAAGCGCAGCCCCACTGGGGCGAGCATCGGAATCCCGCAGTCCGGATGCCGGCGACTCAAGAACCCAGCCTCACAAAACCAAACGAATGCCTTAGGTGCAAATTTGACGGGCGCGGGCTTACCGTTGCATGCTCGCGTCTAATCCATTTCCGTGAATGAGAGGAAGCTAACCATGAACTACCGCCGCCTCGGCCGCAGCAATCTTCGCGTCTCTCCGCTCTGCCTGGGCACCATGATGTTCGGCGAGCAAACCCCCGACGACGAAGCCGCGCGCATCGTCGCGTCCGCGCGGGACCATGGCTTGAACTTCATCGACACCGCCGACGTCTACAACGGTGGCCGTTCCGAAGAAGTGGTCGGCAAGCTGCTGAAAGGCCAGCGCCACGACTGGGTGCTCGCCAGCAAGATCGGCAACGCCGTCGGTGAAGGCCCGAACCAGGCCCACTATTCGCGCCAGTGGCTCATCCGCGGCGTGGAGGACAGCCTCACGCGCCTGGGCACCGATTTCATGGACATCCTCTACCTGCACCGCGACTACCACGAGGAAAACCTCGAAGAGGCCCTGTGGGCCCTGGGCGACCTGATCCGCGCCGGCAAGCTGCGCAGCTTCGGCCTGTCCAACTTCCGCGGCTGGCGCATCGCCGAAGGGATGCGCCTGTGCGAAAAACTCGGCGTGCCGCAACCCGTCGTGTGCCAGCCTTACTACAACATGCTCAACCGCGGCCCCGAAGTCGAGATCCTGCCCGCCTGCAAGCACTACGGCCTGGGCGTCGTGCCCTACAGCCCGATCGCGCGCGGCGTGCTCACCGGCAAGTACCTGCCGGGCCAGGCGCCCGCGGCCGACAGCCGCGCCGGACGCGGCGACCGCCGCATCCTGGCCACTGAGTTCCGCGAAGAGTCCCTGGAAATCGCGCAAAAGCTGGTGGCGCATGCCGCCGCCCGTGGCACGCAGGCGGGGCATTTCGCTACCGCCTGGGTGCTGGCCAATCCCATCATCACCGCCGTCATCGCCGGTCCGCGCACGCTGGCGCAGATGGAGGACTACTACGCGGCCCTGGATGTGAAGATTACGGCCGAGGACGAGGCCGTCGTCAATGACTGGGTCACGCCGGGCCACGCGTCGACCCACGGCTACAACGATCCCAACTATCCGTTCTACGGCCGTCCGGTGGCAACCGCCTGAAGCAATAAACCTCAGGCAGAAAGCGCCGGCC
>NZ_JCBAMT010000118.1:0-18059 GCF_059760445.1 Achromobacter sp. D7-1
CGCTTCGGGTGCGGCAGGCGCTTCGGGTGCGGCAGGCGCTTCGGGTGCGGCAGGCGCTTCGGGTGCGGCAGGGACTTCGGGTGCGGCAGGGACTTCGGGCGCGGCAGGGACTTCGGGGGCGGCAGGGACCTCGGGTGCGGCAGGGGCCTCGGGTGCGGCAGGTGCTTCGGGAGCGGCAGGGACTTCGGGCCCGGCAGGCGCTTCGGGCCCGGCAGGCGCTTCGGGTGCAGCAGGCGCTTCGGGTGCGGCAGGCACTCCGGGTGCGGCAGGCACTCCGGGCGCGGCAGGCACTCCGGGCGCGGCAGGCGCTTCGGGTGCAGCAGGCGCTTCGGGAGCGGCAGGGACTTCGGGCCCGGCAGGCGCTTCGGGCCCGGCAGGCGCTTCGGGTGCAGCAGGCGCTTCGGGTGCAGCAGGCACTCCGGGCGCCGCCGGCACGCCTTCCGCCGCAGGCGCGTCGAGCGCGCCCTCGTCGGAGCAGGCCGCCGGCAAGCCGGCAGATAAGGATCTCACTTCGGACATGCCCGCGTGGCTGGCCGATAATCTGCTCGTCATTGTCACTGCGGTGCTGGCGCTGATCGCATTCGCCATCGCGTGGCTCTTGCGCCGGGCCGGCGCGCGGCGCGGGGACGATGACGAGGAAACCTATGAATTCAACGAGCCAGCGCTGGATACGGCGGCGCTGAACCGCAAGCTCGGCAGCATCAATCTCGACCTGGACGAACCGCCCACGGACGAACCGCACCGTGTCGGCGGGCCACGGGTTTGATACATGTCTAGAGTTGCATTGGGGCTGGCGTATGACGGCTCCGCCTGGCAGGGTTGGCAGACACAGCCGCACCGGCAAACGGTGCAGGACACGCTGGAGGCCGCCCTCGGCAGTTTTTGCGGTGTGAAAGGGCCGGTGGCGACGATCTGCGCCGGCCGCACGGATACCGGGGTGCACGGCGCGATGCAGGTGGTCCATCTGGACACCGAACTCGACCGGCGGATGGAATCCTGGGTGCGGGGGGTGAACGCCTTCCTGCCGCCCAGCATTTCTGTGCAGTGGGCGCAGCCGGTGTCTGACGAATTCCACGCACGGTTTTCCGCACGTGCCCGCACTTACGTCTATTTGCTGTGGCGCGGCCGGGTTCGGCCCGCGTTGTGGGCGGGCCGGGCGGGCTGGTGTTTCCAGCCGCTGGACGTCGATGCGATGCGGATCGCGGCGAACGCCTTGCTGGGCGAGCACGACTTTTCCAGCTTCCGTTCTTCGCAGTGTCAGGCCAAGCATCCCGTGCGCCATCTGTACCGGCTGGACATCGATGAGCGCGGGCCGTTCCTGGTGTTCACGCTGAAGGCCAATGCTTTCCTGCATCATATGGTGCGCAACATCATGGGCGCGCTGTTGCAGATCGGCCAGGGGCGCGAGCCGGTGGACTGGATGGCGCAATTGCTGTCCTGGCGCGACCGCAAGCTGGGCGCGCCGACATTCGCGCCCGATGGGCTGTACCTGTCCGCCATCGATTATCCGGAAGAGTTCGGACTGGATGAACTCGACGGGGGATCGCAGTTGCTGTCGCCGTTTACTCAAACCTATTAGGGATGCCGCCGGCAACGGCGACGCCTGCCCAAGTCCGATGGAGGCCTTTGCCATGCAACGCCGCGCGTTTTTGAAGCAGACCGCCCTGGGCGGCGCCGCTCTGGTCGCTCCGGCGTTCGCGCAGGAAGTCCCGCTGGCCGAGGAAAACGCCAGCCCAAACCCGCCAGTAACGCCAGCGGAAGTGCAAGAGGCTCCGGTCACCGCGCCGCAAGTCCCGGCCGCCGCGCCCGAAGCGCCGGCGGTGGTGGCCGCCCCTCCCAAAGTTGCATGGCGGCTGGCCTCCAGCTTTCCCAATGAGTCGCCGACCCTGTTCGCCGGCGCCGAGGACGTGGCGCGCTATGTGAGCGAGGTGACGGACGGGCGCTTCAGCATCGAGATTTTTCCGGCAGGCGACCTGGTGCAACCCGGCCAAGTGCTGGAAGCCGTGCAGCACCGTGTCGTCGATTGCGGCCATACCGCGTCGACCCGTTACTTCGATATCGACCCGGCGCTGTGCTTTGACGCCGGTGTGCCGTTCGGCCTGAATACGCGGCAGATGAACGCCTGGATGACGCAGGGCGAAGGGCTGGCGCTTACGCGCGTGCTGTTCGACAAGTACAACATCCTGAACTTTCCCTGCGGCTATACCGGCGCGCAGATGGGGGGCTGGTTTCGCGGGGAAATCAAGACCGTGGACGATCTGCGCGGGTTGAAGGTGAAGGCAGGCGGCTTCGCGCGCCATGTGCTGGCGCGCATGGGCGCCACGCCCGTCGAGGTGCCGGTGGCCGAAACCTATGCTGCCCTGGAGCAGGGTGTCGTGGACGCCGTCGCCTGGATCGGTCCTTATGACGATGAAAACCTGGCGCTCTACAAGGTGGCCCGGAACTACTATTTCCCGGGCTGGTGGGCAGGCACGCTGCAATTGTCCCTGTATGTGAACCAGGACGCCTACGATGAATTGCCCAAGCAGTACCAGTCCGCCCTGGCGTTGGCATGCCGCATGGCCACGGGCAACATGATCGCGAAGTACGACGCCGGCAACCCGGACGCGCTGCGCCGCCTGGTGTCGCGCGGCGCGCAGTTGAAGGCGTTTCCCAAGCCGGTCCTGCAGGCGAGCTACGAGGCCTCGCTTGCCGCCTACCAGGAAATGGGCGCCAAGGACGCCATGTTCAAGAAGCTCTACGAAAGCATGACGGCGTTCCGCGACAAGGAGACCCCGTGGTTCCGCCTGGCCGAGGGCAGCTTCGACAATCTCGTGGCCTCCCTGGGCCAGCCCGCCGTGTAGGCCGGTCTGCACGCCGGATATACTGACTTGATCGGCCGCGCAGGGCGGCCAGGCAAGCGAAGAGTTTCATGCGTACACGCATCAAGATCTGTGGATTGACCCGTGAACAGGACATCGACGCCGCCGTCGCGGCAGGCGTCGATGCGATCGGCTTTGTGTTCTACGCCAAGAGCAAGCGTTGCCTGACGCCGACTCGCGCGGCCCAGTTGCGGCGCATGGTGCCGGCCTTTGTCGACGTGGTGGCCTTGTTCGTGAACCCGGAAGAGGCCGAGGTGCAGGCTGTGCTGGACCAGGTCAAACCGGAGCTGCTGCAATTCCATGGCGATGAAACACCGCAGGACTGCGCCCGCTATGGCCACCGTTTTCTACGCGCATTCCGCGCCGGCGCGCCCGGCCTGGATACCGCGGAAAACCTGGCCTCCACGTGCCGTGCCTACGGCGAGGCCGCGGGCTGGCTGTTCGACAGCTATAGCGCGGGCTACGGCGGCAGCGGCCACGGCTTCGACTACGCCTTGCTCGACGAGGTAAGGGCTGATCCGGTGTCCCGGCCTCTGATCCTGTCCGGCGGCTTGAATGCGGAAAACGTCGGCGAGGCGGTGCAATTGATCCGGCCTTGGGCAGTCGATGTGAGCAGCGGCGTGGAGCTTGAGCAAGGGATCAAAAGTTCTGATAGAATCTCGTTCTTCGTTGCTGCAGCGCAAGCCGCAGACGCGAAGCTGAAGGGAAATTAGTAGTGCAGTGCAGGCGGTTTGAAGCAGTGCGGCAAAGCTGAAAAGCTGCGCCACGGAGCTCTTCAAAATGCGTTGCGTGAGAAGTCTGAAGGCATATGCAAAAGCAAACGCCGCAAACTTCGAAACGCAATAAATAGTGCAAAAAAACTTCCGAGACGATTTGCATAGTTTAAAAAAGCACTATATAATTCTTCTTCTTTGCAGGCGGTTAGCTCAGCTGGTTAGAGCGCCACGTTGACATCGTGGAGGTCGTTGGTTCGATTCCAATACCGCCTACCAAATTCCTGCAAAGTGGTGCCAAGCACCGCCTTAAAAGCCGCGTAAGTCTTTGACTTCGCGGCTTTTTGCTTTTCCGGCTGCAAAGTGCTGCCAGGTAGCGCCAAGAGTTAAGGGTAGAAATGAGGGTAGGGCTTCCTCGCCTTCATTTTTCCGAAGCGATTGAAACGCCTCTCGCGAATCGGCCCGACACCAAAGTCCGCCCCAGGTACTTCAGCGTTTCTGGAATACTACCGATCCTGCAAAAAGAAGGTCTTCCTTCATCTTGTCCGAAAAGTAATCATTCTCGTACTGGTCCACAACGGCCCATGCCCAGCCTGGCAGGTTCTTGGGATCGTCTGGGTCTAACCCGCGCCAATGCTTGACAATGTAGAGCAGCGTGTGGCGGAGCGGCTGCGTGACGATTTTCGTGTTGGTGCTATTGGTAATGGTCAGTGTTGCGTTCACGCTGTCAGCTACATCCTGTAGGTAGGGGCGCGAGAACATCCATTTATCGTCAAGGTTTTCCCATCCTGGGAGTTTGTCTCGTTTTATCTGTAGCAACCACATTGCCGACATCTCAGCGAGCCATGTGAGTGCGGGCGAAGAAAACTCGCGGACAGCGGCCTCGCGGCAGATGTCACGGATGACTAGCCGCAAGACGGCATAACCCGCTTCGAAGGGTTCGTAGAATATTGCATAACCACCAGGTTTCAGAACGCGTACCGCAGCCTCAATGAGCCGTTCGGGCTTCACGAGATGATGTAGGATTGCCGCCCCGACCACGAGGTCTGCGATGCCGGGATTGACATATGGTTTATGCGCATCCGCAGCCACCGCAATACACCGGTCATCACACGCTCTCGCCCTCGTCAGACGGTGCAATATGGCCAGCAAGTTGGGGCTAATGTCCATCGCCACAACGTTTGCCGTCGGGAACAGGTCAAGCAGTGGCAGTGTTGCATTTCCAAAACCGCAGCCATACTCGACGATGGTGCGCGGGGATGAAATTTCCAAGGTATCGGTGGCGATCTTGAGCTTGGATTTCCAATAGTCGAAATCCTGATGGCGCTGGTAATAGTCCTCGGCATTCTCGAGAAACTCTGCGGTCACCCCAAGTCTCTCAGAGCCAACTTCCGGCTCGGGAGACAGCACGCCAGAAAATCGCGGATCTTCGTGGATGCCGAGGTCAACAAGAGGGGAAGTAAATATACCGCTAGGGTGTCCGTTCATGTTCTTTTGCGAAGGAAATGAGCGCTAAGTTTTACAGTAGATGATCATCTGACTGGACGTCCGCATGAACGAGTTTTTTTGGTCCATACGGAACGCCATTGAACATTCAAGACGTCGATGTCTTGGTGGCAAAGTTGGACGCCGCAGTATCGATCTGATATCTCCAGGAGAGCATGGCTGGCGCCGGCCCAATTATTGAAGTCTCTGCGCGTTAAAGCCCGCTTTTGGGCGCGGTAATGATAAGGCGCAATCCTAGCGCAGAGATAACGCCCGCAGCAGCCCTGTCTATCCATTTCTTGGCGCGCAGATAAACCTCTCGCAGACCCTCGGTCGAAAAGCAGAGCGCCACGATTGCATACCAGCCGAATTCAACCAGAAATATCAGAGGCGGCAGCGCGAAGTAAATCCATGCGGGTGGATGCTGGGGCAGCAGCGCGGCGAAAATACTTCCGTACCAGATCGCGGTTTTGGGATTGCTCATCTGCGTCGTGAGGCCGATCCAGAAGGAACGTCGTCCATCACGGGAGGCCGCGGCATTGCTGCCGGCCAGGGCAAATGGTTGTTTGGCGCTGCGCCAGATGCCGCAGGCCAAGTACAGCAGATAGGCCCCGCCGGCGATTTTCAGCGCGATGTACAGCCATTCCACGCTTTGCAGCACCGAATACAAACCCGCCAGCGCCAGGCCGGCGAAAAGCATGCCGCCCACACCCATGCCGAAGGCCGAGGCCAGGCCGTCCCAGCGGGACTGGCCGATGGCCTTGCGCGCCACGATGATGAAACTTGGCCCCGGCAACATGGCGCCGAGCCACAGCGCACCAAGAATTGCGAGCAGGGAGGCAAACGGAGTCATGGTGATGGCTGGGGGCAAGGGCCGCAGAAGGCTCTGATTCTTCCATGAAAACCGGGGTCTGCAAAGGCCGGTGAAACACCTGCCGGGAGCCGGCGAATCGCGCAATCCTTGCGTCAACAGCTCGTCAGTGTCAACCGTGCAGTGTGTCCTTGCGGCGCCGGCGGCTGCCGCTCATCTTGCAGGCGGAATACCCCCACGGCTTGCAATAGCAGGGCCGCTTGCGTTTGCAAGGCCGTCGACGCGCCCGCGGCTTGCGCTACCCGGGCCGCATTCTGGCGGGTCAATTCGTCCATCTGGGTCACCGCCTGGTTGACCTCGTCGATGTCCGTGGCCTGTGCCCGCCCCGCATCGCCGATCTGGCTGACGAGGCCGGCCACGCGTTCGATGCTGGCCACCACGTCGCGGATCACGTTGGCGGCATGGTCGGCCTGGCGGAAGCCGTCGTCGGTTTTTTCCAGCGAACCGTCGATCAGGCCGCGGATTTCGCGCGCGGCGCTGGCGCTGCGTTGCGCCAGCGCGCGGACCTCGGTGGCCACGACCGCGAAGCCGCGTCCGCTTTCGCCGGCCCGGGCCGCTTCCACCGCGGCGTTCAATGCAAGGATGTTGGTCTGGAAGGCGATGCTGTCGATCAAGCCGGTGATCTCGGAGATCTTTCTGGACTCCTGCTGGATTTCTCCCATTACGGCGGCGACGCCTGCCACCGCCGTGCTGCCTGTATCCACGATGCGCTGCGTTTCGTCAGCCAGTTCCTGGGCGCGCAGCGCGTTGGTGGCGTTGTCGTGGACGTTTGCGGCCAGGTCGCGCATCGATGTGACTGTCCGCTCCAGCGAATCGGCCTGAGTCCGGGTGCGCTCCTCCAGTTGCTGGTTGTCCTGCATGATGTCGCGCGTTGCGGCCGACAGGGCGGTGGCCGTGGTCCGGACGCCGCTCATGGTCCGGTGCACGGCGTCCATGGTGGCCTTGAAGCTGCGGCCCAGGCTGCTGTCCAGGTCCAGGCCGGCAAAGCGCAGGTCGAACACGCCGGCCTCGCGGCCGATGTGGGCGCTGAGCTGGGCCAGTTCCTCGGCTGCCACTGCGGCCCGTTCCATTTTCCAGGCCAGCCAGCCCAGGGCGGCAGCCTGCACCACGACATAGGCCGCATGCAGCAGCACCATGGGCAAGCTGGGCTCCGTGAAGCAAATCGTGCCGTAGCCCCATTGCTGCAGGAAATTGAAGGAGAGGTGATGCAGCGCGATGACTACGGCCGCGCACAGGATGGTGCGCCAGTCTCGATAAGCCAGCAGCAGTGAGAGCAGAACGAAGATGCCGAAATGGATTTCGGCCATGCCGGACATCAGATGGATATGGAGCGCGGCCAGCACCATCAGGCCACAGGCCACGGTCAGGCGGGTGCTCAGCCGGCCAGGCCGCCAGAGGATCAGCAGCGAGGGTATGCCTGCGCCGGCCAGGCCGACGCCGATGGCGGCGCCCCATCGTCCGTATTGAGGAGCCATGCACAGCCCGACCGCAAACAGCAGCCAGAGCAGAGGTAGCATCGCCCGGTCGGTCCGGCGGTACGAGTCTTCCAGCAAATCGCTTGCGTTGCGCATGGCATTTCCTTGCGACGGAAGCGCGGAACCCCGCGCACGCTCGATTTTTATTCAATAATTCCAATTTGTGAATATATATTCCAAATTATTCTTTCCTGTTGCTGCGACGCTACCAGGCGGTCCGTCCGGTGGCTGTGGACCCGGAAACTGGTGCTTGGCGCGCTGCGTTTGAAGCGAGCGGAAAACCTGGGATATCCTGCTGCCCATCATGATGAGAGTACTGTGGCTCTGCCTGGGTTGCCTGATGCTGGCGTTGGGTGTGATTGGCGCGTTTCTGCCCGTCATGCCGACGACCATATTCCTGATCCTGGCGGTGGCCTGCTTTTCGCGCTCTTCGCCGCGGCTGGAAAAATGGCTGCTGGATAGTCCGACCTACGGTCCCGCGCTGCGTGCCTGGCGGGACCAGGGGGCCGTGTCGCGCAAGGGCAAGACCTATGCCTGCCTGGGCATGGCCGTCGGCTACGTGCTGTTCTGGTGGGGCGCGCACCCGTCGTGGCTGCTGGCCGCGGCCGTTGCCGTGTTTTTCGTGGCCAGCGCCGCCTATGTCGTCACGCGCCCGGCGCCGCAGGAGCCGGGCGCTGGCGATGGCCAAGCCTCCCGATAGCTGTCGCCGTCAATGCGAATGCCGGGGATCACCGCGTGTTTCCACGACCTTCAGGTACAAGGTGGCGGGTTCCAGGCAGCCGCCGGTTGAAAGCTGGCCGACCAGCTGCCGGTACAGCTCCTGCCAGGGCGTCTGTGATTCGGGCGCCTGGTAAGGAGGCTCCAGCTTGCGGCGTTCCATTTCGGTTTGGTCCACCAGGGCGATGACCGAGCGCTGGTTCAGGTCGACGCGGATGCGGTCGCCCGTGCGTAGCAGCGCCAAGCCGCCGCCCACCGCCGCCTCCGGCGACATGTTCAGGATGGACGGGCTGGCCGAGGTGCCGCTCTGGCGGCCGTCGCCCAGGCAGGGCAGCGAGTCTATGCCGCGCTTGAGCAGGTGCGAGGGCGGCGCCATGTTGACCACCTCCGCGCTGCCCGGGTAGCCCACGGTGCCGGCGCCGCGGATCACCAGGATGCAATGCTCGTCGATGTTCAGGGTGGGGTCTTCGATGCGGGCATGGTAGTCCTCCGGACCTTCGAACACGATGGCGCGCGCCTCGAAGGCATTCTCCGATCCGGGCTCCGACAGATAGGCGCGGCGGAAGGCCTCGCCCACCACCGACATCTTGATGATCGCGCTGTCGAAGAAATTGCCCGACAGGACGATGAATCCCGCGCGGTGCTTGAGCGGCGCGTCGCAACTGCGGATGACGTCGGCGTTGTTGGTCTTGGCCGCGGCCGCGATCTCGCCGATGGTCTTGCCGGATACGGTGGCGCAGTCCATGTGCAGGCGGCCGGCTGCCGCCAGTTCATGCAGCACGGCAGGGACGCCGCCCGCGCGGTGGAAGCCTTCGCCCAGGTGTTCGCCCGCCGGCACGCAGTTGACCAGCAGCGGCACGTCTTCGCCCAAGCGCTGCCAGTCGTCCAGGCTCAGGTCGATGCCGGCATGGCGCGCCATGGCGATGAGGTGGGGCGGACAGTTGCTGGAGGCGCCTAGCGCCGAGGCCACCACGATGGCGTTTTCGAAGGCCTCACGGGTCAGGATGTGCGACGGCCGCAAGTCCTCGCGCACCATGTCGCAGATGCGCAGGCCGGTGGCATAGGCCATCTGGCCGCGTTCGCGGTAGGGCGCGGGGATGCTGGCGCAGGTGGGCAACGACATGCCCAGCGCCTCGGCCAGCGAGTTCATCGACAGCGCCGTGCCCATGGTGTTGCAGTGGCCGATGGATGGCGACGATGCCGTGGCCAGCGTCATGAAGCCTTCGTAGTCCAGCTTGCCCGCGGCCATCAGGTTGCGCGCATGCCAGATGACCGTGCCCGAGCCGACGCGTTGGCCGTCGTGCCAGCCGTCCAGCATCGGCCCGCCGGACAAGACGATGGCGGGGATATCGACGGTGGCCGCGGCCATGAGGCAGGCGGGCGTGGTCTTGTCGCAACCGGTGGTGAGCACCACGCCGTCCAGCGGATAGCCATGCAGGATCTCGACCAGGCCCAGGTAGGCCAGGTTGCGGTCCAGCGCGGCGGTGGGCCGCCGGCCTTGTTCGGCCAGCGGGTGCACGGGAAACTCCATGGGGATGCCGCCCGCATCGCGGATGCCGGCCTTGATGCGCTCGGCCAGCGCCAGGTGATGGCGGTTGCAGGGCGCCAGGTCGCTGCCAGTCTGGGCGATGCCGATGATCGGCCTACCCGATTGCAGTTCCTGGCGCGTCAGGCCGTAGTTGAGATAGCGCTCGACATAGATGGCCGTCATGTCGGCGTGCGCCGGGTCGTCGAACCATTTCTGGCTGCGCAGCTTGCGGGGAGTCTGTGACATGGGATTCTCGTTTACAGCGGTTGCATGGCGGCCCGGCGTGGTCCGGGCCGCGAAGGCTAGTTGCGCGCCTTCTGGATTTCGTCGTTGAGTTGCTTGACCAGGTCGGGGCCGAGCTCCTGCGTGTACTTGTCGACCACCGGCTGCACCTTCTGGCGCATGCGTGCGACCTCTTCGGGCGAGACCGTGTTGATCTTCATGCCGGCCTTCTCCAGCGTGGTCATGGCCTTCTGGGAATCGGCCCGGCTGTCCTGGCGCTCAAAGTCGCGCGAGGACGCGGCTGCCTGGCGGATGAGTTTTTGTTCTTCGGGCGACAGGGTGTCCCACCATTTCTTGGACGCCAGCACGACCCAAGGCGTGTAGACGTGCCGGGTAATGGTCAGGTAGGGCTGCACCTCGTAGAACTTGCTGCTCTGGATGGTGGTGATGGGGTTCTCCTGGCCGTCCACGGTGCGCGTCTCCAGCGCGGTGAACAGCTCCGAGAACGGCATGGGCACGGCATTCGCGCCCAGCGTGTTGAAGACGCCTAGCGCGATCTGGTTCTGCATGACGCGCAGCTTGATGCCCTGCAGGTCTTCCGCGCGCGCGATGGGGCGCTTGGAGTTGGTCATGTTGCGAAAGCCGTTTTCCCAGTAGACCAGGCCGATGATGCCCTTGGCCTCCAGCTTCTTCAGCATGTCCTGGCCTACGGGTCCGTCCAGCACGGCGTCCGCTTCCTTTTCGCTATTGAAGAGGAAGGGCAGGTCGAATACGCCGAACTCCTTGACCATGCCGGCCAGCGGCGCGGTGGAGCCCACCATCATTTCCTGCACGCCGCCCACCAGCGCGCTTTGCATCTGTTCGTCCGAGCCCAGGTTGGCCGAGCCGAAGGTCTTCATCTTGAGTTTGCCGCCGCTGATCTTTTCCAGCTCCTGCGCCAGATGGCGCGCGGCGCGGCCCTGGACGCTTTCCTCGTTCAGGCCGTAGCCAAAACGGATCAGGCGCGGTTTGACGTCGGCGGCGGACGCGACGCCGGCGACGGCGCAGGACAGCGCCGTCGCCAGGACAAGAATGCGGGTCTTGAAACGGTTCATCATGGTGCTCCTCCTTGGGGTTTTTCTAATGCATCCAGCGTGCAGGTACGGTGATCAACTCGGGGAAGATCACCAGCAGGACCAGCAGCAGCGTGTAGGCGGCGACATAGCGCCACACGCCCCTGATGATGGTTTCCATATTGATGCGGGCGACGCCGCAGACCACGTTGAGCACGGTGCCCACCGGCGGCGTCAGCAGGCCCACGCAGCCCACCATGACGAACATCACGCCGAAGTAGACCGGGTCGATGCCGGCCTTGGTGACCACCGGCATCAGCACCGGCGCCAGGATCAGGATGGTCGGCGTCAGGTCCATCACAGTGCCCACCAGCGTCAGCAGGATCAGCAGGGCGAACATCAGCAGCCTGGGCTGGTCCAGCACGGGCTCAAGCAGCGCGATCAGGTCCTGCGGCATGTCGGCCAGGGTGATCATGTAGGACGAGACCATGGCGGCGGCCACCAGGAACATGACGATGGCGGTGGTGCTGGCGGCGTTGATGAAGAGCGGCCCCAGGTCGCGCACGCTGATTTCGCGGTAGACGAACAGGCTGACCAGCAGCGCGTAGACCGCGGCGACGACGGCCGCCTCGGTGGGCGTGAAGATGCCGCCGCGCAAGCCGCCGATGATGATGACCGGCAGCATCAGGGCCCACAGCGATTCGCGCAGCGCCTTCCAGCGCTTGCTCCAGGGCACGCGCGGCGAGGGCTTGATGCTGCCGTGCTTGCGCGCCACCCAGGTCCACACCGCGACCAGCGTCAGGCCCATCATCAGGCCCGGCGCGATGCCGGCGAAGAACAGCTTGGTGATCGACACATTGGTGGCGACGCCGAAAATGATGAATGAGATCGAGGGCGGGATGATGGGCGCGATGATGCCGCCGGCCGCGATCAGCCCGGAGGCCTGGCCCGCGTCGTAGCCTTTTTCGCGCAGCATGGGGATGAGCAGCGAGCCCAGCGCCGCCGCGTCGGCCACGGCGGAGCCGGATAGCGCCGCCAGCAGCACGCTGGCGAAGATGGCCACATAACCCAGGCCGCCCTGGATGTGGCCCACGAAGGTGCTGGCCAGATTCACGATGCGGCGCGAAATGCCGCCGGCGTTCATCAGTTCGCCGGCCAGCATGAACAGCGGCACCGCCATGAGCGTGAAGCTGTTGGCGCCCGACAGCATGTTCTGCGCCAGGATCTGGGTATCGAAAAAGTCCAGCTGAAACATCATGGCGATCGCACTGAGCAGCAGCGCGAAAGCGATAGGCATGCCCAGGGCGATCAGCCCCAGCAGCACGAGCAGAAAGACGGTCAGGATCATTGCGGGCGTCCGGGCGGGGGAAGGAAGTTGGGGGCGGAGCCGTCAGACCAGCGGGTCTTCGGGGCTGGATTCCGCCGGCAAGGGCCCGCCCGCAAGGACGCGCACCAGATCGATCAGGGTCAGGATGCCCATGGCGGCGGCCGCATACAGCGCCGCGGCATTGAACACCGCCAGCGACATGCCGGTGACGGGCAGCACGGTGTCCAGGCCGATGATGGTCTGCGTCCAGCTGCCTTCTGCCATCAGCCACAGCACCCACAGAATCAGCAACTGGCAGAACACGTGCGAGACGCGGCGGGCGGCCGGGCCGAAACGTTCGACCAGCATGGAGACGCCGATGTGCTGGTGCGAGCGCAGCGCAATCACCGAACCCAGGAAGATCATCCAGACGAAAGCCAGCCGGGAGATCTCGTCGGACACATTGATGCCGGAGTTGAACAGGTAGCGCAGCGCGACGTTGCCGAACAGCAGCACCACCATGACGGCCAGACAGGCCACCATCAGCCAGGTCTGCAGCGCAAAGCACCAATCGGCGGCGCGGGCCAGCGGCGTACCGCCGGGCCGCCCCGGTGGGGAAGCTTGCATGCTTGTCTCCTATCCGTTTCCCGGAATTTTTTAGGGTTATGCTGTGAGGAATGTTAGCGCTAACATTTTGCGTTTGGCAAGCCCCAGTTTTTTGCGTCAGACTACGCGCTCACCAACCCATGCCGAGGACCGATGTCCATCCGTAAACCCCGCAGTTCGCGCGCCGGCCGCGTCACCATGCAGGAGGTCGCGCGCCGCGTGGGCGTCAGCGCGATCACGGTATCGCGCGCACTGCGCACGCCGGACAAGGTGGCGGAGGAATTGCGCCAGCGCATCGCGCGGGTGTGCCAGGAACTGGGTTATGTGCCCAACCATGCTGCCAGCGCCTTGGCGTCGGCGCGCTCGCAGACCATCGTGGCGCTGATTCCGTCGCTGAGCAACGTGGTGTTCGTGGACATCATCGCGGGGATCAAGGAAGAGCTGGACCGTCACGGCTATCACATGCTGATCGGCGTGACCGGCTATTCGCCGGACGAGGAAGAAGCCCTGCTGCGAAAGTACCTGCAGCACGCCCCCGACGGCCTGATCCTGACGGGCGTCGATCACAATCCGGGCGTATGGGATTTGCTGGACACGCAGCGCATTCCGACCGTGCACACGATCGAGACGCTGGACGGCGGCGAACACATGAGCGTGGGGTTTTCGCAATTCGATTCCGGCTATGCCGCTGGCCGCCATCTGGTGGAGCGGGGCTACCGCCGCATCGGCATCGTGGGCGCGCAGCTGGATCCGCGTTCGCTGCGCCGCTGCGAGGGCTGCCGCCAGGCCTTGCGGGATGCGGGCCTGTACGATCCGGCCCTCGAAATCATGACGCCGGAGAAATCATCCATCGGCCTGGGGGCGTCCCTGCTGGAGCAGTTGCGCGCGCGCCATCCCGATTGCGACGCGCTTTTCTTCTGCAATGACGATTTGGCCCAGGGCGCGGTGTTCCAGTGTGGACGCCTGGGCGTGCCGGTACCCGAGCGCATGGCCATCATCGGCTTCCACGACGTGGCCGGCACGGCCTGGACCACGCCGCCGCTGTCGACGATCGCCACGCCGCGCTACCAGATCGGCGTATCGGCAGCGGGTTTGCTGATGCGGCACTTGGCGGGCGAGCCCGTCGCAGAACGCCATGTGGACCTGGGCTTCAGGCTGGTGCAGCGCGAAACCAGCTGAAGACGAGGTTCAGGCCCGGCGCTGCGCCAGGAACACGCCTGAGGCGATGATCAGCGCCATGCCCGCCAAGGTCAGCATGAATTGCCGTGGCGCATGTAGCAGATGCTCTTCCGATGAAATCGCCTTGGTGGCTGCCGTCGCTGGCGCTATGCGTGCTTGAGTTCGATTTCGACGAACACGAATTCGGTGTCGCTGGGATTGATGACGTTGTGCTCCACGCCCACGGGCCGATAGTAGGCCACGCCGATGGTGAGCTGGCTGGTGATTTCGCCGTCGGGCGTATCGAGCAGCAGCGGGCCGGTGGTCTGCGGCACCACCACGTAATTCATGCCGTGGCGGTGCCATCCCGTTTCGGCGCCGGGCGGAAAGCGCCATTCGGTGACGGTGACCATGTCATTGTCGATCTGCACGGTCGGTATGGCGGCGGGGCGTTGCATGGGGTGTTCTCCTTGGGGGTATGAATACTCTTGTGCGCTTCAGGCCGCTTGCGCCTTGGTCGGGTCCCAATGCTGGCCGGGGACCGCGGCGATCAGCTGCCGCGTGTAGGCGTGCTGCGGGTTGTCGAAGATCTGCGCGGGCGAACCGTACTCGACCACCTTGCCGCGATGCATGACCAGAACGGAATTGCAGATCTGGGCCGCTACGCGCAAATCGTGGGTGATAAAGACCAGCGCAATCTTCAGACGTTGCTGCAAGTCATGCAATAGCTGCAGCACCTGAGCCTGGACGGACACGTCCAGCGCCGATACCGATTCGTCGGCCACCAGCACCTTGGGCTCCAGCGCCAGCGCGCGCGCGATGCCGATGCGTTGGCGTTGGCCGCCCGAAAACTGGTTGGGGTAGCGGTCGAAGGCGGACGGGTCCAGCCCGACCAGCGACAGCAGTTCCCGCACCCGAGCCTCGGCCTGGGCCCGCGGCACGCCGTTGGCGACAGGGCCGTCGCTGATGATGCGGCCCACGGTATGGCGTGGGTTGAGCGAGGCGAACGGATCCTGGAAGATCATCTGGATGTCGTGGCGCAGCGGCCGGAAGCGCGATTCCGGCATGGCGGCGATGTCCTGGCCGTTGAAGATCAGCTGGCCGCCATTGATGCCCACCAGCTTGAGCAGGCACTTGCCGATGGTGGACTTGCCAGAACCCGACTCGCCCACGATGCCCAGGGTTTCGCCGCGTCGCACGCTGAAGCTGACGCCGTCCACGGCATGAACCTCGCGCTTGCCGCCCAGCCAGCCGCGCCCCACCACGTAGGTCTTCTTCAAGTCCCGCACGTCCAGCACCGGCGGGTCGTCCGCGGCGGCGGTGCGCTCCTCGCCGCGGCGGTGGGGCACCGCCGCGATCAGGCGCTGCGTGTAGGGATGGCGGGGGCGGTTCAGCACCTCTTCGGCCGGCCCCCGTTCCACCAGGATGCCTTTTTCCATGACGGCGACCCGGTGCGCGATCTCGGCCACCACGCCGAAGTCATGCGTGACGAACATGACGCCCATGCCTTTCTCTTTCTGGATGCGGGCGATCAGCGCCAGGATCTGCGCCTGGGTGGTGACGTCCAGCGCGGTGGTGGGCTCATCGGCGATCAGGAGCGCGGGTTCCAGCGCCAGCGCCATGGCGATCATCACGCGCTGGCGCTGGCCGCCGGACAGGCGGAAAGGATAGACGTGGTAGAGCGTGGCGGGGTCGGGCAGGCCCACGAAAGCCAGCAGTTCCAGCGTGCGGGCCAGGCGCTGGGCGCCGGGATAGGCGTTGTGCACGCGCATGACTTCGCTGATCTGTTCGCCCACCGTCATCAGCGGATTCAGCGCCGACAGGGGCTCCTGGAAGATCATCGCCATGTCCTTGCCGCGCATGGCTTGCAGGGTGGCTTCGTCCTGCCGCAGCAGGTCCTGGCCGCGGAACAGGATGCGGCCCTGCTGCGGCGTCAGGTAATCGGGCAGGAGCCCCATGATGGCGTTGGCGCTCATGGACTTGCCCGAACCCGATTCGCCGACGATGCACAGGATTTCGCCGGCGCGGATGTCGTAGGACACGTCCTGCACGGCATAGGGGCGGTCGCCGCCCTTGGGCAGGGCGATACTCAGGTTCTGGATGGACAGCAGGGGCGTGGATGCGTTCATGGCGTCCTCCTATTCGCCGCGCTTGCGCAGCTGCGGGTTGAGGGCGTCGTTCAAGCCTTCGCCGATCAGGTTGATGGCCAGCACGGTCAGCAGGATCGCCACGCCGGGCCAGACGCTCATCCACCAGGCCTCGCGGATCATGGTGCGCGCGGCGCCGATCATGAAGCCCCAGCTCATCAGGTTGCGGTCGCCCAATCCAAGGAACGACAGCGAGGATTCCGTCAGGATGGCGGTGGCGACCATGAAGGACGCCGACACGATGATGGGCGACATGGCATTGGGCAGGATCTGGGTGCCGACGATGCGGGCTGGCGTCTGTCCGATGACGATGGCGGCCTGCACGAACTCGCGCTGCTTGAGTGTCATGAACTCCGAACGCACCAGGCGCGCGGCCGGCGGCCACGACACCACGGCGATCGCGCCCATGATGGAATAGACCGAGGGGCTCAGGATCGCCACCAGCACCACGGCCATGGCCAATTGCGGAATGGTCTGGAAGAACTCGGTGAAGCGCATCAGCGCGTCGTCCATCCGGCCGCCGCAATAGCCCGCCACCGAGCCGACCACGATGCCGAAGACCAGCGCCACGGCGGTGGACAGGAGGCCGACCATCAGCGAAACCCGGGCGCCCCAGACCAGTCCGGCCGTGATGTCGCGGCCCAGCATGTCCGTGCCGAAGGGGTAGTCGGCGTTGGTGAACGGCGGAATCAGCGGGTCGGCCACCATCATCCAGGGCGATTCTTCGTACAGCAGCGGCGCGGCCAGGGCCACCAGGACCACGATCAGCATGATGGCTAGTCCGGCCACCGCTCCGTAATTGCGCATGTAGCGCCGGGCAAAGGACTTCATGCGGCGGCTCCTTGCTGCGCGCCCGCGCCGATGCGCGGATCGATGAGTCGGTACAGCACGTCGGTCAGCAGGTTGAACACCACCACCATGATGGAGGTGACCAGGAAGATGCCCAGCAGCAGCTGGTAGTCGCGCTGCAGCAGCGCGTCGAACATCAGCCGGCCGATGCCGGGCCAGGCGAACACGGTTTCGGTCAGCACCGCGCCGCCGGCCATCTGCCCCAGCTGGATGCCGGCGAAGGTGATGACCGGCAGCAGCGCATTGCGCAGCACGTGGGCGCGGATCACGCGGCCGGGGCTCACCCCCTTGGCGCGCGCCGTCTTGACGAAATCCATGCCTATCACTTCCAGCATGGAGGCGCGCGTCAGCCGCACGTAGACCGCCATGAAGAAGCAGCCCAGCGTTACGGTGGGCAGGATCAGGTGCTGGGCGATGTCGCCCGCGCGCGCCCAACCGCTCAGGTTCGCGCCCACGGTCTCCATGCCGAAGGCCGGCAGCCAGCCCAACACCACCGAGAACAGCAGGATGCCCATCAGCGACAGCCAGAACAGCGGCGTGGCATACAGCACCAGGGCGCCCGTCATGACGGAACTATCGATCCAGCGGCGCTTGTTGCGGTAGCGGGCCTTGGCCGCCACCACGCCCAGGAAGACGCCCAGCACGATGGAGAACACGAATGCGCAGGACATCAGCAGAAAGGTGGCGGGCAGGCGTTCCAGGATCAGGTCCAGCACCGGAACGTGGTTGCGGTATGAGAACCCCAGGTCCAGCTGCACCACGCCCTTCAGGTACAGCATCAGCTGGGTCAGGATGGGCTTGTCCAGGCCGAAGGCCACGCGCAGTTGTTCGACGTAGGCGGCATCGCCCGCGCCGGCCTGGCCCGCCAGCACGGCGGCGGGGTCGCCAGGGGCCAGGCGGATGAGGAAGAAATTGATGATCACCACGCCCAGCACGACCACCAGGGCCTTGCCGATGCGGGAAACGAGGAAAGACAGGAATTTCATGCTCGGGGTCCTCTCTGGTCGGGCGCGGCCTGCCTTGGGCAGCCGTTGTCCGGCCGGCATCCGCCGCCGCGGCAGGCCTGCCG
>NZ_JCBAMT010000119.1:0-17652 GCF_059760445.1 Achromobacter sp. D7-1
ATTCCGATGCTCGCCCCAGTGGGGCTGCGCTTCGGATCCCTCCGCCCGGCCACCGGCTCAAGGCATCTGCCCATGAACGGATTCCGAAACCAATGCACTGGGCGACTGCCAGCCGAGGACCCCGGAGCCATCCGAAGCGCAGCCCCAACGGGGCGAGCATCGGAATGGCGCAGGGCAGCCTCGGCGGCTAAAGAACCCTGACATCCGCAAGCTCGAAGCCCTCGCACCCAAGATCCGGCCACGCCCTACTCAGACTCGCCCAGATAAGCCGCGCGCACTTTGGGATCGTGCAGCATGTCGCCAGCGGGACCGGACAGGATGATCTCGCCCGACTCCATCACGTAGCCGCGATGACTGTTTTCCAGCGCCAGGCGCGCATTCTGCTCGATCAGCAGGATGGTGACGCCTTCGCTGGCGATGGTGCGCACCACCTCGAAGACCTTCTCCACCATCAGCGGCGCCAGGCCCATCGAGGGCTCGTCCAGCAGCAGCAACTTGGGACGCGCGATCATGGCGCGGCCCATCGCCACCATTTGCTGTTCGCCGCCCGACAAGGTGCCGGCCGCCTGCTTGCGACGCTCGGCCAGGCGCGGGAACAAGGTGAAAACGCGGTCGGTGTCTTGGCGGATCTGGGCCGCGTCGCGGCGGATGTAGGCCCCCATCGCCAGGTTTTCCTCGATCGTGAGCTGGCCGAAAATGCCGCGCCCTTCCGGCACCATCACCAGGCCGCGGCGCACCAGCTCATGCGACTTCTGGCCGCCGACGGACTGGCCGCCGTAGACCACTTCTCCGCCCGCCAGCGGCACCAGTCCGCAGATGGCGCGCAGCGTGGTGCTCTTGCCGGCGCCGTTGGCGCCGATCAGGCAGACCAGCTCGCCTTGGTCCACGCGCAGGTCGATGCCGCGCACGGCGCGAATGCCGCCATAGGAAACCTGCAGGCCCCGCAATTCCAGTAGGGGTTGGGATACTGCCGTCATGCCGGGCGCTCCTGATGAATCTGCGGATCCTGCGCAGCGCCGGCGCCCAGATACGCTTCAATGACCTTGGGGTCGCGCTGCACCTGGGCAGGTTTGCCCATGGCCAACACCTTGCCGTATTCCAGCACCAGCACGCGGTCGCACAGGCCCATGACCAGCTTCATGTCGTGCTCGATCAAGAGCACGGTGACGCCGTCGGCGCGGATCTTTTCGACCAGCTTGCGCAGCACCACGGTTTCCGACGCGTTCATGCCGGCCGCCGGTTCGTCCAGCGCCAGCAGCTTGGGATCGGTGGCCAGGGCCCGCGCGATCTCCAGGCGCCGCTGGTCGCCGTAAGGCAGCGAGCGGGCGACGTCGTTGGCGCGGTGGCCGATGCCGACATAGTCCAGCAATTCCTGCGCCCGCGCTTCCGTCGCGGCCTCTTCGGCACGCGTGCCGCGCGTGCGCAGCACGGCGCCGAACACGCCCGACTTGGTGCGCATGTGGCGGCCGATCATCACGTTTTCGATGGCGCTCAGGTTGGCGAACAGGCGGATGTTCTGGAAGGTGCGCGCCAGTCCGGCAAAGGCGACTTCATGCGGCTTCTTGCCGGACATGGACTCGCCATTGAAGGTGCAGCTGCCCTCTTCCGGGATGTATAGGCCGGTCAGCACATTGAACAGCGTGGTCTTGCCCGCGCCGTTCGGACCGATCAAGCCGTAGATCTCGCCCTGCTCGATATCGAAGCTGACGTCCGACAGCGCCTGCAGGCCGCCGAAGCGCTTGCCCAGTCCCTGGGCTTGCAGCAGTTTGCTCATGCCGCGCCTCCCTGGGTCTTGGTCGCCAGTTCACGCTTGCGCACCGCCGACGGCCACAGGCCGGCCGGACGGAACAGCATCACGCAGACCATGGCCAGGCCGAACAACAGCATGCGTATGCCTTCGGGGTCCAGCACCACGGCGCCGAACAGCATGTGCTGCACGGGCTCGACCACGGCGCGCAGGAATTCCGGCAACGCGGCCAAGATCAACGCCCCCAGGATCACGCCCGGAATGTGGCCCATGCCGCCCAGCACCACCATGCACAGGATCGAGATGGATTCCATCAGCGAAAAGCTCTCGGGGCTGACGAAGCCCTGCATCGACGCGAACAAGGCACCCGCCACGCCGCCGAAGGATGCGCCCATGGCGAACGCCAGCAGCTTGATGTTGCGGGTATTGATGCCCATGGCCTTGGCCGCGATCTCGTCTTCGCGGATCGCTTCCCAGGCGCGGCCGATGCGCGAATTCTGCAGGCGCACGCAGACCACCACGATGATCAGCGTGATCGCCAGCAGCAGGTAGTAGTACTTTTCCGGCCCGGTCACGCGCAGGCCCAGCAGGCTTTCCGTGCGACCGAAGGCGAACTCGCCCACCTTGAAGGTATCGATTCGGTTGATGCCCTGCGGCCCGTTGGTGATGTTGACCGGCGCGTTCAGGTTGTTCAGGAAGATGCGGATGATTTCCCCGAAACCCAGGGTGACGATGGCCAGATAGTCCCCTCGCAGCTTGAGCGTGGGCGCCCCCAGCAGCACGCCGAACAGGCAGGCCACCGCCAGCGCGATCGGCAGGATCGCCCAGAACGGCAGGTGTAGGCCGAAGTGCGGCGAGGCCAGCAGCGCCCAGGTATAGGCGCCCACCGCGTAGAACGCGATGTAGCCCAGGTCCAGCAGCCCCGCGAAGCCCACCACGATGTTCAGGCCCAGCGACAGCATCACGTACAGCAGGGCGAAATTCAGGATGCGCACCCAGCTCTGGCCGGCCATGCCGATCACGAAGGGCAGCACCGCCAGCACCACGCCGATCAGCGCGATGCCGATCAGGTTGCGGGTGGAGAACCCGCTGCTTTTCAGGTTTGCGCTCATGCCCGGTCTCCCACGCGTTCGCCCAGCAGGCCGGACGGACGGAAGATCAGCACCAGCACCAGCACGAAGAACGCGAACACGTCCTGGTAGTGGCTGCCGAGGAAGCCGCCGGTCAGGTCGCCGATGTAGCCCGCGCCCAAGGATTCGATGATGCCCAGCAACAGGCCGCCCGCCATGGCGCCGACCAGGTTGCCGATGCCGCCCAGCACCGCGGCCGTGAAGGCCTTCAGGCCCAGCATGAAGCCCATGGTGTATTGCGACACGCCGTAGTAGGTGGCGACCATCATGCCGGCCACGGCGGCCAGCGCCGAACCGATCAGGAACGCCGCCGAAATCACGGTGTTGATGTTCACGCCCATCAGCCCGGCCACTTCGCGGTTCTGCGCGGTGGCGCGCATCGCCGTGCCCAGGCGGGTCTTGTGCACCACGGCCAGCAGCCCGCCCATGATCAGCGCCGCGATCACCACGATGGCGATCTGCAGCGAACTCATGCGCGCGCCCGCGATCTCGAACACCTGCGGCGATAGCACTTGCGGGAAGTTCAGGTAGTTGCGGCCCCAGCCCATCATGGCCACGTTCTGCAGGATGATGGACACGCCGATGGCGGTGATCAGGGCAGCCAGGCGCGGCGCGCGGCGCAGCGGCCGGTAGGCGACGCGCTCGGCGGTCCAGCCCACGGCCATGCACAGCGGCACGGACACCAGCAGGCCGACGCCCAGCACCACGAAGGCCGAGGTCGAAGGGTCGCCGCCCACCAGCGAGATGGCGATGGTGGTCGCCGCCATCGCGCCTATCATGACGACGTCGCCATGG
Organism: Achromobacter sp. D7-1; assembly: GCF_059760445.1. Lineage (NCBI taxonomy): Bacteria > Pseudomonadati > Pseudomonadota > Betaproteobacteria > Burkholderiales > Alcaligenaceae > Achromobacter > Achromobacter sp. D7-1. The sequence continues at coordinate 3,673 of NZ_JCBAMT010000119.1, forward strand.
GCGAAGTTGATCAGCCCGATGATGCCGTACACCATGGTGTAGCCCAGGGCGACCAGGGCGTACACGCTGCCTAGCGTGACGCCGTTAATCAGTTGTTGAATGAAGATATCCATAGGGGCCGCGGAAATAAGCCTGGAAAAATCGCGCGGATCGCGCGGTGGCGGCCCTCGGGGCCTGCCACGGCGCCGCGCATGGCGCGCGCCCGGCGGCGCGCATGGCGCGCGCCCGGCGGCGCGCACGCTGCGATGCGGACGGGAAGCGGCAGCGCCGCCTCTCCGCCCCGGTCAAACCGCCTTAGTTGGCTTGGCTGACCATCGTTTCAACCATCTCCCACTTGCCGTTCTTGACTTCGTAGATGGTGACCGAGATTTCCTTCAGGTCGCCCTTGGCGTCGTAGGAAATGTGCTCGCTGGTTGCGCCCTTGCGGTTCAGCTTGGCCAGGGCCGGCAGGTACTTCTCGGGCTTGGCCGAGCCGGCCTGCTCTATGGCGGCGATCATGTTCCAGGCGCCGTCATAGGCGTAGGGCGCATAGACGCCGGGGGCCTTCTTGAAGCGCGCCTGGTAGCGCTGCTCGAAGTCCTTGCCTGCCGCCATCTTGTCCAGCGGCACGCCGGCCAGCGAGGCGTAGGTGCCGTCGGCGGCGTCGCCAGCCAGCTTGATGAAGGTGTCGCTGCGGGTCATTTCGCCCGAGACCAGCGGCGCCTTCAGGCCCAGTGTCGCCAGTTGGCGCTTCATGGGACCGGATTGCGCGTCCAGGCCGCCGTAGAAAATGGCGTCGGGCGCGGAGCCCTTGATGTTGGTCAGGATGGCGGTGAAGTCGTTAGCCTTGTCGGTGGTGTATTCGCGGCGCACGACCTGGCCGCCAGCGGCCTTGACGGCCTTCTCGACTTCGTCGGCCAGGCCCTGGCCGTAGGCGGTGCGGTCGTCGATGATCGCGACCTTCTTGGCCTTCAGGCTTTCCACCATGAACTTGCCGACCGCGGCGCCCTGCTGGGTATCGCTGGTCATCATGCGGAAGGTGGTTTCGTAGCCCTGCTTGGTGTATTCGGGCGACGTGGCCATGGCGATCTGGGGCAGACCGGCTTCATGGTAGACGCGCGAAGCGGGGATGGTCGTGCCCGAGTTGAAGTGGCCCAGGATGCCGACCACGTCCTGGTCGACCAGTTGCTGGGCGACCTGCACGCCGACGCGGGGATCGGCCTGGTCGTCGCGCGACACCAGCACGAACTTGGCGGTTTCGCCGTCGACCTTGATGCCCTTCTTGTTGGCTTCTTCCAGGGCCAGGTTCAGGCCGTTCTGCATGTCCTCGCCATAGTGCGACTGCGGACCGGTGAGCGGTGCGGCAAAACCGAACTTGACGTCGGCGGCCTGCGCGGAGGCGGCCATGCCGGCGGCGGCGATGCTGGCGGCGAGAAGCTTCAAAGTGGTGCGGAACTTCATGGGTATCCTCCGAGTGTCGGACTTAAGACCTTGTTATACCTGAGCTTTTAGCCAGGCCTTTGGTTTTTCACTACTGCAAGCCCGATGTAGCGGGAGCTTGCGCATGCATGTTCTGCAAAATCCGGAAGCCGGGTTGCGACTTCCGAATTTGAGGTGCGACCGGATTTTGCTTCCAGTACAACCCCGCCCGATATTGGAGATAACCCTTGGATACCCAAAGGTTGCCCCCGGTCGCCCTCAACCTATGGTCATCAGGCTGGCGTTACCGCCCGCCGCCGCCGTGTTGACGCTGATGGATCGCTCCGTCAGCAGGCGCTCCGGCACGTAGCCCGCGCCGGCCGCGATCGCGTCGGAAGTCAGACCATGTACCGACAGGATGGCGCCCGGGCGCTGGGCGATGCGCTGGTTCAGCGCCTGCAGCGCGTCGCCATCGCCTTCAAACAGCACGGCCTGGTAATCCGCCTGGTCGACCTCGTCGTCGGCCAGGATGCCCGCCTGCTCCTGCTGGCTGGCGTCCAGCGACGCCAGCAGCGCCTGCGCCGCGGGCGTGTCCGCGAACCAGGCGTGGTTGCCGGTGAGCTTGGCGACCGACCACTGCGCCCGCGCGCCGGCCTCGGTGGCAGCCACGCAATAGACCGCGCCGCGCGGCTCGACCATATAGGTGTTGGTCTCGCCGGTCGGCCCCGGCAGCGCAATGCGCTGCGGCAGCAGCGCCGCCGCGTCCAGCGCCGGCGGCAGTCCCGCCGGGCGCGTGCCCAGCAGCCGGTACATGTAGAGCGGACCGCCGGCCTTGGGGCCGGTGCCGGACAGGCATTCACCACCGAAGGGCTGCACACCCACCACCGCGCCCACGATATTGCGGTTGACGTAGACGTTGCCCGCATGGACCTGGCCGGTCACGTGCGCAATGGTTTCGTCGATGCGGGTATGCACGCCGAAGGTCAGGCCGTAGCCGGTGCCGTTGATGGCGTCCAGCAAGGCATCCAGTTCGTCGCGCTTGTAGCGCACCACGTGCAGCACCGGGCCGAACACTTCGCGCGTCAGTTCGCTGACGTTGTCGATTTCGATGATGGTCGGCGGCACGAAGGTGCCGTGGCGGCATTCGCCGTTGAGCTCCACCTGGTCCACCCGATGGCCTGCCGTGCGCATCGTCTCGATGTGCCGCTGAATGCCGTTGCGCGCTTCGGTGTCGATCACGGGACCCACGTCTACCGACAAGCGGTCGGGATTGCCCACGCTCAGTTCGCGCATCGCGCCGCGCAGCATGGTCAGCACGTGTTCGGCATTATCTTCCTGCACGCACAGCACGCGCAGCGCCGAACAGCGCTGGCCGGCCGAATCGAAAGCCGAGGTCAGCACGTCGAACACGACCTGCTCGGACAGCGCCGAGGAATCCACCACCATGGCGTTCTGGCCGCCGGTTTCGGCGATCAGCGGAATGGTGTGGCCGTGGTCGTCCAGGCGGTCCGCCAGCGTGCGCGCGATGATGCGCGCGACGTCGGTGGAGCCGGTGAACATCACGCCGCGCACGCCCGGATTGGCAACCAGCTGGGCGCCCACGGTTTCACCGCGGCCCGGCAGCAGCTGCACGGCGCCTGCGGGCACGCCCGCCGCCCGCAGGATGGCCACGGCTTGCGCGGCAATCAGCGGCGTCTGTTCGGCCGGCTTGGCCAGCACCGTGTTGCCGGCGGCCAGCGCCGCCGCGATCTGGCCGGTGAAGATGGCCAGCGGGAAATTCCACGGGCTGATGCACAGCACGGTGCCCAGCGGGCGGTGCGTGTCGTTGCTGAATTCGGTTTCGGCCTGGTCCGCGTAGTAGCGCAGGAAGTCGACCGCCTCGCGCACTTCGGCGATGGCGTTAGGCAGCGATTTGCCGGCCTCGCGCACGATCAGGCCCAGCAGGGTCTGCATCTGCTCTTCCAGCAATTGCGCGGCGCGGCGCAGGCACTGGGCGCGTTCGGCCACCGGCGTGGATTGCCAGATCGGAGCGGCGTTGGCGGCGGCGCGCAGCGCGGCCTCGGCCTCGTCCGTCTGCGCCTCGACCACATGGCCCACCACATCGCGCAGATTGGCCGGGTTGCGAACTTCCATGGCGCGGGAAGCATCCCAGGCTTCGTCGCCCTCGCCCAGCATGGGTCCGGCGCGCCACGGCATGCCGGCGCTGGCCAGCAGGGCCGCTGACAGCGAACCCAGGCGATGCTCGTTGCTCAAGTCCAGGCCGGCCGAGTTGGCGCGGGCGCCCTCTTGCAGATCGCCATAGAGTTCGCGCGGCAGCGGGATCTTCTCGTGCGGCGCGCCCAGCGGTACGATGCGCGCGGCGGCCTCAACGGGGTCGGCCACCAGGTGCTCGACCGGAATGCTCTCGTCGCCGATCAGGTTCACGAACGAGGTGTTGGCGCCGTTTTCCAGCAGGCGCCGCACCAGGTAGGCCAGCAGGGTTTCATGGGTGCCGACCGGCGCGTAGATGCGGCACGGACGATTCAACTTGCCCTGGGACAGCGGCCCCACGACTTCGTCATACAGAGGTTCACCCATGCCGTGCAGGCACTGGAATTCGTACTGGCCCGGGTAGTAGTTCTGGCCGGCCAGTTGATAGACCGCGGCCAGGGTGTAGGCATTGTGTGTGGCGAATTGCGGGTACACCGCCTCGGGCGCGCCCAACAGCTTGCGGGCGCAGGCCAGGTAAGCCACGTCCGTGTAGAGCTTGCGGGTATAGACCGGATAGCCCTCCAGGCCGTCGACCTGGGCGCGCTTGATCTCGCTGTCCCAATAGGCGCCCTTGACCAGGCGCACCATCACGCGGTGGCGGCTGCGGCGGGCCAGGTCGATCACGTAGTCGATCACGAAGGGCGCCCGCTTCTGGTAGGCCTGGATGACAAACCCGATGCCGTTCCAGCCGTCCAGCTCGGGCTCGAAACAGAGCGCCTCCAGCAGGTCCAGGGAAATTTCCAGGCGGTCCGCTTCCTCCGCGTCGATGTTCAAGCCGATGTCGTAGCTGCGCGCCAGCACGGTCAGCGCCTTCACGCGCGGCAGCAGCTCGGCCATCACGCGTTCACGCTGGCCGCGCGAATAGCGCGGGTGCAGCGCCGACAGCTTGATCGAGATGCCCGGACCTTCATAGATGCCGCGGCCGGCGGCAGCCTTGCCGATGGCATGGATGGCCTGTTCGTACGAGGCGTAATAACGGTCCGCGTCCTCGGCCGTGGTGGCGGCCTCGCCCAGCATGTCGTAGGAATAGCGGAAGCCGCGGGCTTCCATCTTGCGGTTGTTGGCCAGCGCTTCGGAGATGGTCTGGCCCGACACGAACTGCTCGCCCATCATGCGCATGGCCATGTTCACGCCCTTGCGCACCAGCGGTTCGCCGCCCTTGCCGATCAGGCGGGTCAGCGCCTTGGACAGCGACTGTTCGCTGCTCACGGCCACCAGCTTGCCCGTGATCATCAGCCCCCAGGTGGCGGCGTTGACGAACAGCGATTGCGAGCCGCCCATGTGCGACTTCCAGTCGCCGCGGGCAACCTTGTCGCGGATCAGCGCGTCGCGCGTGGCGCGGTCGGGAATGCGCAGCAGCGCTTCGGCCAGGCACATCAGCGCCACGCCTTCCTGGCTGGACAGCGAAAACTCCTGGATCAGCCCTTCCACCCCGCCGCCGCTGCGCTTGCCGCGCAGCTTCTTGACCAGGTCGGCGGCCATGGCATGGATCTTTTCCAGATTGGGCATGCGGGCCTGGCCCAGCAGCAGCGGCACGCACTCGGGCTCGGGACGCCGGTAGGCGGCGGTGATGGCCGCGCGCAGCACCGACTGCGGTTGCACGTCCTGACCGAACTCGTAGAACGGTGGGGTGGGCGCCGCATGGCCCTCACCCGCTTCGTCCTCACCGCCTGCATCCATGCCCAGGTGGGACATCTCGGCGGGCAGGTGGCCGCGCTCGATCTTGTCCAGGTAGGAAAGGATCGCCTGCTTATGCAGCCAGTGCGGCGTGCAGTTGAGTTTTTGCGCGGCGGCCTTCAGCCGGTCGCGGAGCGCGTCGTCGACTTTAACGCCTAGGGTCGTGCTGGCCATAAGAGATTGCTTCCTGTCGCATGGCAAAGGTGATACCGGGTCCTAGCGGGACCCGGCATGGGTAGGACCGTATGCTAGACAGGTTGCAACTTGGTTTGCACTATGGTTAACCCTAGGTTAACCAATTGAGATAAAGCGGAATTTTTGGCTGGCGCGTGCAGCGCTTGCGCCAGCCCGTTCTCCTGCGCGCGGCCCTCAGTCCTTGAGCGCCGCGCAACCCAGCATCTGGACCGAAGCCGATCCCGCCGGGGTCTGCCCGCGGATGGCCGAGGCCATGGCGCCGGCCAGGCTGACCACGGCGCGCTGCTGCGCGGCGATCAGCGCGGGCACGCCCTCTTCCGTCACCGGTTCCGTGACCACGCTGCGGCACAACAGGCCGGAACCCTTCATATTGACCGGCCGCACGCGCCAGGTCGCATCCAGCTGGGCCATGCGGCCCGATTCCAGTTCGAAACGCTGCACATCGGTCTGCACCCGCCAGACCGCGGCGCCCGGCCCCGGCTTGACCAGTTGCACGTCCAGCGCGCCAAGCTCGCGCTTCAGCGCGTCCGACAGCGCGCCCCGCAGTTCATCGCCCAACGGCGAGCTCCAGCGCTCGGAGTAGAGCGCGGCCAGGCTGCCCTCGCCGGTGCGGACCATCAGTTGCGGCTGATCCGCCTGCGTCGAAATGTTGACCGGCTGCACTTCGATCAAGAAGTTGGCCGGCGCCACTCCAGCCCCCGGGGCCTGCGCTGCCGGCACCTGCAAGGTGTGGTACTGCACGGGCGCCGAGGAACCGCAGCCGGCCAGCGCGGCGGTCAATGCCAGCAATGACAGGACCGGACGCAAACGCGGCGTCAACCTGCCCGCGAACCGGGGCTGCCCGGAACTGGAGTGCGCCTGGCCGGCGCGAGAGAATGGGCGTCTATTCATGGGTTTCAGTTCCTGACAGGACCGGCGCCGGGGATCGGGTCTGGGCCGCGGCCGCGCAACAAGGCCTCGGGGTTGGCTTGCAGGAAGTCGGCCAGGGCGCGCAGCGAACGAGCCGCGCGGCCCAGTTCCTGCATCGCCTTTTCCGTATTGACCGGCAAGGAAGCGTCGGAGGCCAGCAGCGCGTTGACCTGCGCCATGGATTCCTTGGCCTGCTTGAGCATGTTCTGCGCTTCGGGCGCGACCTGCTTGTCCAGGCGGTTCATCAGCTTGGACGTGCTGGCCAGCGTGGTGCGCAAATCTTCGCCGATCTTGTCAAACGGGATCTTCTCGATCTTGGCGACGATGTTGCTGATCTGCTGCTGGAGCTGATCCAGGTTGCCAGGCACCGTCGGGATCATGGCCGGGTCCGACAGCTTGAATTCGACCGGCTTGGCGTTCGGGAAGTCGTCCAGCGCCACGTACAACTGGCCGGTCAGCAGATTGGCGGTGCGCAGCTGCGCGCGCAGGCCATGCTTGATCATGCCGCCCAGCAAGCGGTTGCCCGCGGCGTCGCCGTCCTTCAAGGCGCGCTCGCGCACTTCGTCGAACACGCGGCCCAGGCGCTCCGGATACAGGGTGGCATCCACCAGCGAGTAGAAGCGCTTGGCGATCGGATCGAAATCCATGTTGATCTGCGTCACGTTGCCCAGCGTGATGCCGCTGAAGTCGATCGGCGCGCCCACCGTCAGGCCGCGGATCGACTGGTCGAAACGCATCCGGATCGGGAAAGCCTCGCCGTCCGGATTGGCCTTGGCGGCCGTCTCGGTCGGGTACAGGTCGAACTGGGCATCGGCTTGCGCCGGCTTGCCGGCGTCGCGCGCGCTGATGACCGGTTCAAACGCGACGCCGCCCACCGCCATCGATACCAGCGATTGCGTGCGTACCTTGAGGCCATCGGCATTGACGCTGAAATCCACGCCGCTGGCGTTCCAGAAGCGCGTGCCCTGGGTCACGAACTTGTCGTTGGGCGCGTCCACGAACACCTCGACGTTCACGGCCTTGCCGGTCTCGTCGAGCGCGTAGCCGATCACGCGGCCGACGTTGATGCGGCGGAAATACACGGGCGAGCCGATGTCCAGGGACCCGAGGTCGGACGCCTTGAGCTTGAAGCGCTTGCCGGCGCGGTCGTGCGTGACCGCTGGCGGGACTTCCAGGCCCTCGAACTGCAGCTTGGTGGCCTTCTTGGAACTGTCCTTGCCTTCGACCGCGTCCACGCCGATATAGGCGCCAGACAGCAGCGTCCCCAGGCCGGACACGCCGCTCACGTCCAGGCGCGGGCGCACCACCCAGAAGTTGGTGCCTTCGCGCGCCAGGTCCGAGACATCCTTGGACAGTTCGGCCTGCACCACGACCTTGGTACGGTCTTCGTTGAAGCCGATGGACCGCACCGTGCCGATGTTCACGTCCTTGTAGCGCAGCTGGGTCTTGCCGACTTCCAGCCCTTCGGCCGTGTTGAATGAAATGGAGATGTCAGGCCCCGCCTGCATCCAGGTCCGCACGACCAGCGACAGGCCCATCAGGGCCGCCACGATGGGCACCAGCCAGATCCATGAAATCCGGCTCTTCTCCTTGCGCGAGATCGCGGGTGAGGCAAACTTCTCTTCACCGGATCCGGGTGCTTGCTCGGACATCTACTATTCCTTGTTCGTGGGCGGAAGCCGCGGCGCTTCCTAGCCCAATTCCTTGCCGGCCACGGGCGCCGCCTGACGCCCGCCCTCCACCGGTGGCGATTCTATTTCACTTTGATCTTCAAGGTCCCAGCTGCGGCGCAGGTCGAAGCTCATGGCGGACAGCATGGTCAGGATCACGACCACGCCAAAGGCCGCCGCGCCCGCACCAGCGCTGATCTCCATCAAGCCCTGGAAATCGGCCAGGGCCGCCAGCAATATAACGACAAAAACGTCCAGCATCGACCATTGCCCGATGAACTCGACCATTTGATACAAGCGTGTGCGCGGACGCAGATTGGTGGTGCTGCGCCATTGCTCGGTCAGCAGCAGCAGGATGAGCGCCAGCAGCTTGGTCAGCGGCACCGCCACGCTAGCGATGAAGACGATCAGCGCGATATCCCATGAACCCATTTCCCAGAGTTCGACCACGCCGCCCAGGATGGTGTGGGCGCTGTCGCCCAGCACGGAACGGACCTGCATCACCGGCAGCACGTTGGCGGGAATGTAAAACACCACGGCCGCCAGCAGCAGCGCCCAGGTGCGCGCCAGGTGGTCCGGCTTGCGGTAGTGCACCTGCGCCTCGCAACGCACGCAGTGGTGTTCTTCTTCCGGATTGGCTGCCCGCGGCACGGCCTGCACCTGGCCGCATACATGGCATCCGGTCAGGACGCTGTCCGGCCCGGCTTGCGGCACATGCACGGGCACCACGCCCACGCTCTCGGCATAACGCCACAGCACGTGGGGCGACAAGCGCCCCAGCATCGTCAATAGAATGGTCAGAAGGCCGAACGCGCCCAGGCCTATGCCCGGCGCCACCGCCGCCATGCCGGCCAGCTTGACCACCGCCACCAGCACACCCAGCAGAAACACCGGAATCATGCACCAGGGCCGCAGCGCGCCCAACAGGCGCATCGCAGTCCGAAAACCCGCGGGCTCGCGGCCGCGCGAGAGCGACCCCAACACCCACAGCAGGACGCTCAGCTGCAGCAAGGGCAGCACGAAACCCGCCAAGCCCGTCATGATGGCAACCACCCAGTGGTCCTGCCGCCAGGTGATAGAAATGGCGTCCAGCAAGGAGGCTTGTTGCACCATGCCCTGCACGGCCATGGACGCGACGGGATAGGCATTGGCCACCCCGAACACGATGAGGGCGGAAATGGCGAGCGCCAGCCAATTGGACAAAGTAAGCCCGCTGTAGCGCCACAAGGTGGCACCGCAGCGGGCGCAATTGGCGGTCTCTCCAGGTTCAAGCTGATGCCGGCGATAGATGCTTGCGCAGTGTTCGCACTCGATCAGCGGCTGGCGGTCCGCGGTCATTGAGTCGCCTAATCGACCAGTTCGACTTCCTGTTTGTCAGGCGCATCCGACGACGGCGGCTTGCCGCTATCGTCGAAGTCCAGCTTGACCTTGCCTTCCTCGTCCAGGTCCACCGTGACCGTGCCGCCGTCGACCAGCTTGCCGAACAGCAGCTCGTCGGCCAGCGCGCGCCGGATGGTGTCCTGAATGAGGCGCTGCATGGGGCGTGCGCCCATCAGCGGATCGAACCCTTCCTTGGCGAGATGTTCACGCAGCGTGGTGGTGAAAATCGCTTCCACGCGGCGCTCGTGCAACTGGTCTTCCAGCTGCATGAGGAACTTGTCCACCACGCGCAGGATGATTTCACGGTCCAGCGGCGCGAACGGAATGATCGCGTCCAGGCGGTTGCGGAACTCGGGCGTGAACATGCGGCGGATTTCCGCCATTTCGTCGCCCACCACGCGCGAATTCGCGAAACCGATGGACGGACGGTTCAAGGTTTCGGCGCCCGCGTTAGTCGTCATGATGACGATGACGTTGCGGAAGTCCGCCTTGCGGCCGTTGTTGTCGGTCAGCGTGCCGTGGTCCATGACCTGCAGCAGGATGTTGAACACATCCGGGTGCGCCTTTTCGATTTCATCGAGCAGCAGCACGCAATGCGGCTGCTTGGTGATGGCCTCGGTCAGCAGGCCGCCCTGGTCGAAACCGACATAGCCCGGAGGCGCGCCGATCAGGCGCGACACGGCGTGCCGTTCCATGTATTCCGACATGTCGAAACGCAGCAGCTCCACGCCCAGCGTGAACGCCAGCTGGCGGGCGACCTCGGTCTTGCCCACGCCGGTGGGGCCGGAGAACAGGAAGGCGCCGATCGGCTTTTCCGGCTTGCCCAGGCCCGAACGCGCCATCTTGATGGCGGCAGACAGGGCCTCGATGGCGTTGTCCTGGCCGAACACCACGGTCTTCAGGTCGCGGTCCAGCGTCGCCAGCTTGCTGCGGTCGTCGTTGGAGACGGACTGCGGCGGAATACGCGCGATCTTGGACACGATGTTCTCGATGTCCACCTTGCCGATCACCTTCTTCTGGCGCGAGCGCGGCAACAGGCGCTGCGCAGCGCCAGCCTCGTCGATCACGTCGATGGCCTTGTCCGGCAGATGGCGGTCATTGATGAAGCGCGCCGACAATTCGGCCGCGGCCGACAAGGCGGCGGCCGAGTAACGCACGCTGTGGTGCTCTTCGAAGCGGCTCTTCAGGCCGCGCAGGATCTGCACGGTCTGCTCGACGCTGGGTTCGGCCACGTCGATCTTCTGGAATCGGCGCGACAGCGCGTGGTCTTTTTCAAAGACGCCGCGGTACTCGGTGTAGGTGGTGGCGCCGATGCACTTGAGCTGCCCGGAAGACAAGGCCGGCTTCAAGAGGTTGGACGCGTCCAGCGTGCCGCCCGAAGCCGAACCGGCGCCGATCAGCGTATGGATTTCGTCGATGAACAGAATGGCGTCGGGGTTGCCGCGGATCTGCTTGAGCACGCCCTTCAGGCGCTGTTCGAAATCGCCGCGGTACTTGGTGCCAGCCAGCAAGGCGCCCATATCCAGCGAAAAGACCTGGGCGGCCTGCAGGATTTCAGGCACTTCGCCGCGCGTGATGCGCCAGGCCAGGCCTTCGGCGATCGCGGTCTTGCCCACGCCGGCCTCGCCAACCAGCAGCGGGTTGTTCTTGCGGCGGCGGCACAGCACCTGAATCACGCGCTCGACTTCGTGCTCGCGCCCGATGAGGGGATCGATGCGGCCCGCCAGCGCGGCGGCGTTCAGGTCGGTGGCGTACTGGTCCAGCGGCGACTGACGCGATTCGCCCTGTTCTTCACCATTGGTCTGCTGCTCTTTCTGCACGGCGGCGGACTCCACCTGGGGCTGTTTGGTAATGCCATGCGACAGAAAATTGACGACGTCCAGCCGCGTCACGCCCTGCTGTTGCAGGTAGTACACGGCGTGCGAATCCTTTTCGCCGAAAATGGCCACGAGCACGTTGGCGCCGGTGACCGGCTTCTTGCCGGTGCCGCCCGCCGATACGTGCATGATGGCGCGCTGGATCACACGCTGGAAACCCAGCGTGGGCTGCGTGTCGACCTCGGCGCCGCTTGGGATCACCGGGGTGTTCTCCGAAACGAACTGGCGCAGGTTGCGGCGCAGGTCATCCAGGTTGGCGGCGCATGCGCGCAGCACTTCAACGGCCGAAGCGTTGTCGAGCAACGCCAGCAGCAGATGCTCGACGGTAATAAATTCATGCCGGGCCGAACGGGCCTCGACGAAAGCCATATGCAGGCTGACTTCAAGCTCTTGAGAAATCACGCTTCCTCCGTAACGCATCGAAGCGGGCAAATACACGATTCATATTCTATGCCGATCATGGCGTAACGCCAGCGATTTCAAAAACCACTCTATCGTGGCGGCCTTGCGTATCCATGACGGTAAGCGTATATCGGCCGTCCATGGCCAGCACTAATTTAAACGGATGACCCGACGCGCCGTGACCCACCACGCGCCCGTCCAGCATCCACCATACTTCGCCTTCTGTTCCTTGCACGTCCACATCCAGCGCCACTTCGCGCCCGCCCGGCACGGGCCGCAGCACCGAACCGCTGGCCACCCCGCCCAGACGCAAGGGTCCGCGCGAAGCGTCGGCGTAGCCGGCAAAAGACGGCGGCGCCGTTTCATTCAACACCCAGGCCGCGCGCTGCTCCGGACATACGCCGGATGGCACGCTGCCGAGCTTGTAACCCAGGGGCCAGCAAGTCACCGCGGCCTGCACCGTTTCGGGCCTGACGCGGACCTGCTGGGCGCCTTCGGGCAAGGCCGCCACGATATCCTGCAGTAGCGGCGCCGCCACGTTGGCCCCGAAAAATCCAGGGTTGGGCGTGCCGTCCGGACGGCCGACCCAGACGCCCATCGTCCACCTGTCGGTCACTCCGACGGCCCAGGCGTCCCGGAATCCGAAACTTGTCCCGGTTTTCCAGGCCAGTTGCCGCGCCGGACTGCCCGACTGGTAGAACGGCCGGTCCGGATGGCCGCCGCTCTCCAGGATGTCGCGGACGATCCAGGCCGCCCCAGGACTCATCATACGGGACTCGACCTTCGCCTGCTCCGGCCGCAGGCGGGGCCGTCCGAAGACGCCGCCGCGGGCCAAGGCCCGGTAAGCGCCCACCAGTTCTTCCAATGTGGTGCCGCCCCCGCCCAAAATCAAGCTCAAATTCGGTTCTGCGCCCGCAGGCAAACGTAACCGTACCCCGCCGGCCAGCATGACCGAGGCAAAACTGCTGGGCCCGACACGGTCCAGCAGGTCCACCGCCGGGACGTTGAGCGAGCGCTGCAGGGCCTGCGCCACGCTGATCGGGCCGGCAAACGCTGCCTGGAAATTGCCGGGCGCGTAGCCGCCAAACGACATCGGCGCATCCATCAGCAAGCTTTCGGAGTGGATCAGGCCCTCGTCGAGCGCCTGGGCATACAGGAAGGGCTTGAGGGTGGAGCCTGGCGAACGCACGCCGCGCACCATGTCCACGTGGGCAGCGCGGCTATCGTCGGAAAAATCCGCGGATCCCGCGTAGGCTTTGACCTCCAGCGTATCGTTGTCCATCACCAACACGGCCATCGACACCTTGGGCGGCAAGCCGTCCACCCGGTCCTGCAACATGCGCTCCACCGCGGCCTGCATGTCCGCGTCCAGGGTGGACGTGACCACCGCGGGCCGCTCGCCGGGGCGCCGGCCGGCGCTGCGCTGACTGCCCGCCTCCTGCAGCAGGCGCTGCGCGGCCAGGGGCGCCAGCCAGCGCGCCCGCAGCGGCGGCGCGACCACGTTTTCGATCTTGGCGTCGGCCACCTCCGCGGGGGTCCAGCGGCCGAGCTCGACCATGCGGTCCAGCACCTTGTCGCGCGCGGCCTGCGCGGCCTCGGGATGGCGGTCGGGACGCAGGCGCGACGGTGCCTGCGGCAAGGCGGTCAACATCGCCGCTTCGGCCGGGCTCAGGTCGCGCGCCGGCTTGCCCAGCCACAGGCGCGAACCCATTTCCACGCCCTCCACGATGCCGCCCATGGGTGCGTGGGTCAGATACAGCGACAGGATCTCGTCCTTGCTGTAGTGCATTTCCAGCTGAATCGCGCGCCAGGCCTGCCGCAGCTTGGCCGACATGGAGCGCGAAGGCTTGCCGGCCAATTCCGGATCGATCAGCCGCGCGACCTGCATCGTCAGAGTGGAGCCGCCCGAGACGATGCGGCGGTTGGTGGCCCACTGCCAGCCGGCGCGCGCCATTGCCACCGGATTGACGCCCGGGTGCCAGTAGAACCAGCGGTCCTCGTAGGTCAGCAGTGTTTCCAGATAGCGCTCGGACACCTGGTCGGGCTTGACCGGATAGCGCCAGATGCCATCGCGGCTGGGATAGTTGCGCAGCGGCGTGCCGTCTGCGGCCACGACGACCGCCGCGCCGCCCGAATCCACGGCCGGCAAGGGATAAAGGCGGTCGAGCGTGAATAACGACGCGGCCAGCGCAAACAACGCGCTGGCCGCGAAGATTCCGCGC
>NZ_JCBAMT010000120.1:0-17613 GCF_059760445.1 Achromobacter sp. D7-1
GCACAGAACGCTGGCGGGGCCTCTGTCTTCATGGCTGTTGCGGTTGCGCCAATTGCTCCAGCATGGCCAGCACGGCGGGCTGCGTTTCGTCGTGGCGCCAGATGCCGCGCAGGTCCGACGGGGTCGACGCATGCGTCAGGGGACGGCAGGCCAGGTTCGGCAGTTGCACCTTGCCCAAGGAGGCCGGGACCAGGGACACGCCGAACTCATGCGAGACCAAGGTCGCGATCGTCAACATGTTCCGCACCTTGTGCCGGATATGCGGCGTGAAGCCGGCCTGCAGGCATAGCGCCAATATCTTGTCGTAGTAGCCCGGCGAAAAGTCCCGCGGAAACAGCACGAAGTCATCGTGCTGCAACTGCTGCGCGTCTATCGTTTCGAGCGCTGCCAGCGGATGCGTGGCCGGGAGCAGGCAGACGAAGTCTTCGCGGTGCAGCACGCGCGACGAGACGCCGGATGGCATGACCCGCGGATGCACGATCCCGATATCGATCTGGCCGCGTTGCAGCGCGTCGATCTGTTCGTAGCTGCTGAGCTCATAGAGGACCACCTCGACCTCTGGGCGCGCCACGGCGTAGGCCCGCACATCCGAGGCCAGCCGGGTCAGGAACGACGAACCCACGAATCCGATATGCACGGCGCCAGCTTCGCCATTAGCCGCGCGTCGCGCCTGCTCCTCGGCATCGCGCGCCAGCGCCAGCAGTTTCAACGCTTCCCGATAGATCACCTTGCCCGCTTCGGTCAGCGCCACTTCGCGGGTGGTGCGCCGTAGCAGTTCCATGCCCAGCGAGGCTTCCAGCTGGCGGATGTTGAAGCTGAGGGGCGGCTGGCTGATGGCCAGGCGCTTGGCGGCCCTGCCGAAATGCAGCTCCTCGGCGACGGCCACGAAGTAGCGGAGTTGGCGCAGATCCATGGGAAGGCTCGCGGGTGGGAAGGCCGCCGGATCGCTCGGGCAGCTTGGAAAAGATTGATCCAATATCGGTATGAATAGCACAAAAAAATATATTGGACGAGAAAAATCACGCTGCCAATAATGGGTTTCACCGCAGAGACATGCGGCAATGAATCCGGGCACAGACCCGCGATCCCCCAAGGAGACTCTCGTGCGTATTTCCATCCTCACCGCGTTGGCCGCCAGCGCATTGCTAGCCGCCAGCGCCGCAAAAGCCCAGGACTATCCCCGCATGCCGATCCGCCTGATCGTGCCGTACTCGGCGGGCGGCATGACCGACGTGGTGGCCCGCGTCATCGGCCAGAAATTGGGAGAACGGCTGGGCCAGCCCGTGATCGTGGAAAACCGCGCGGGCGCGGCCACCATCATCGGCGCGGAAATGGTCGCCAATGCCAAGCCGGACGGCTACACCTTGCTGGCGGCGACCAACACCACGCTGACCATCAATCCCTGGCTGTACCCGAAGCTGCCTTATGACGCGGTCAAGAGCTTTGCGCCGATCGCCTTGATCGCGAGCACGCCCAGCGTCATCGTCGTCAACCCCAAGGTTCCGGCGCAGACGCTGGAACAGTTCGTGACCCTGGCCCAGGCTAAGCCGGGCGAATTCAGCTACGCGTCCTATGGCGCCGGTTCGACCGCGCATCTGGCCGGCGAAATGCTGCGGTCCAGGGCCAAGATCAATCTGCTGCATGTGCCGTACAAGGGCAGCGCGCCCGCCAAGGCGGCGGTGATGGGCGGCGAAGTCTCCGTCACGTTCGAGCCCGCGTTCACCGGCCTGCCGCAGATCCAGGCGGGCAAGCTGACCGCGCTGGCCGTCATGAGCGACAAGCGCTCCGCGGTGCTGCCGCAACTGTCGACCACGGCGGAGCTGGGCTATCCCGACATGAAGATGTCCGCGTGGGTCGGCATCCTGGCGCCCGCAGGCACGCCGCCCGCCATCGTCAAGTCCTTGAGCGGCACGATCGAGCAGGTCATGGCCCAGGCCGATGTGCGCGAAGCCCTGCTGCGTTCGGGGGGCGAGCCGGTGGGCTACTTCGGCGAGGCCTTCAGCGCCTACATGCGCGAGGAAAGCGCGCGCTACGGGCAGGTCATCAAAGACGCCAACATCCGCATCGATTGACTGCGCCGCAACGGCATCGAGACCCAAGACACATGACCATCAAACCGCTATCCCATATCCGCGTGCTGGACCTGACCCGCGTGCTGGCAGGTCCCTGGTGCACCCAGAACCTTGCCGACCTGGGCGCCGACGTGACCAAGATCGAACGCCCGGGCGCGGGCGACGATACCCGCGGCTGGGGGCCGCCCTGGATGCCGGATGTCGACGGCGGGCCGCGCGAGGATTCCGGCTACTACGCGTCGACCAATCGCGGCAAGAAATCCGTGACCGTGGATATCTCCACCGCCGAAGGCCAGGACATCATCCGCCGCCTGGCCGCGGATTCGGACGTGCTGGTGGAGAACTACAAGGTCGGCACGCTGGCGCGCTATGGCTTGGGCTACGAAGACCTGTGCGCGGATAACCCTGCGCTGGTTTATTGCTCGATCACCGGTTTCGGGCAGACCGGGCCGTACCGCCACCGGCCGGGCTACGACTTCATTTTCCAGGGCATGGGCGGCTTGATGAGCGTCACCGGCGAGGCCGATGGCCTGCCGGGCGCGGGCCCCCAGAAGGTCGGGGTCGCGGTGGCGGACATCACCACCGGCATGTACGCGAGCCTGGCGATTGCGGCCGCGTTGGCGTGGCGCGAACGCAGCGGGCAGGGGCAGCACATCGACATGGCCTTGCTGGACTGCGTGCTGGCGTTCGGCAGCAACCCCGCGGTCAACTACCTGGTGTCCGGCAAGACGCCCCGGCGTTATGGCAATGCGCATGCCAACGCGGTGCCTTACCAGGTCTTCGACACGCAGGATGGGCGCCTGATCGTGGCGGTGGGCAATGACAGCCAGTTCGCGGCCTATTGCCAGGAGATCCAGCGGCCGGACCTGGCGCAGGATCCGCGCTACGCCAAGGTCAGCGGACGCCTGACCCATCGCGACACGCTGCTGCCCTTGCTGGCTGAAATCATGGCGACGGATACCAGCGCGGCATGGCAGAGCCGGCTGGAAGGCGCGGGGGTTCCTTGCGGACCTATCAACAGCTTTGCCGAAACGTTCACCGATCCGCAGGTCATGCATCGGGGCTTGCGGGTCGATCTGCCGCTATCCACGGGCGGGACCTGCCCAAGTATCGCCAGTCCCATGCGCTTTTCGGCGACTCCGCTGGACCATCGCGCGGGTCCGCCGGTGCTGGGCGAGCATACCCGCGAGGTGCTGGCGCAGCGTCTCGGGCTGTCGGAATCCACCCTGACCGAATTGCGCGCGGCCGGCGTCATCTGACTTTTCATTCGCGAATCATGCGTCCGCGCCGATTGGGGGCGCGGCGTCGAACCACGACCTTCAGGAGCTGCTTGTGCCATTTCTCGCCAGATACGACGAATACGTCCGCCCGCGTCCCGAGCGGTCTTCGCAGAGTTCGCATTTCCTCGCGCCCGATTGCGCAGGCCAGGATTTCTACGCGCTGGACCGGGGTTTGCAGGATCTGTTGAGGCTTTACGTGCCCGAGGCCGCGCATGCCAGGCTGCTGCCGCAATTCCAGCGCATGGGGCAACTGGCGGGAGGGCGCCTGAATGCGCTGGCCACCGTGGCGGACAAGTTCCCGCCCGTGCTGCATCCGCGCACGCGCTGGGGCGAGGACGAAGACTGGATCGAGTACCACCCGGCCTACCAGGAAATGGAGCACATCGCCTTCGCCGACTTCCAGTTCCATGCCATGAGCCATCGCGCCGGCGTACTGGGTTGCGACGCACCGCTGCCACCCGTGGCCAAGTACGCCTTGCAGTACCTGTTCGTCCAGGCCGAATTCGGCCAGATGTGTCCCATCAGCGTATCGGACACGTCGATCCATCTGATCCGGAAATTCGGCAGTCCAGCCCTGCAGGAAAAGCTGCTGCCCCGCATGCTGTCCAGCGACCCGGACACGCTCTGGAAGGGCACGCAGTTCATGACGGAGAAAGCTGGAGGATCGGACGTGGGCGCGTTGGAGACCGTTGCGCGCCAGGTCGACGGCACCTGGCGTCTGCACGGCGAAAAGTGGTTCTGCTCGCACACGGACGCGGATGTGGCCTTGTTGCTGGCCCGCCCGGAAGGCGCGCCAGCAGGCACGCGCGGGCTGGCGCTGTTTGCGATGCCGCGCCGCCTCGAAGACGGCAGCCGCAACGCCTATCGCATCGTCCGTCTGAAGGACAAGCTGGGCACGCGGTCGATGGCCAGCGGCGAAATCCGGCTGGAAGGCGCGCAGGCATACCTGGTGGGGCAGGTGGATCAGGGGCTCAAGCACATGATGGAGCAGGTCAACCTGTCGCGCCTGTCGCATGGCGTGCGCGCGGCGGCGATGATGCGCCGCTGCCTCAACGAGGCCATGCTGGCGGCGCGGCATCGGCATGCGTTCGGACGCGATGTCATGGCCTATCCGCTGCTGCGCCGCCAATTGCTGAAACTGCTGACGCCGACGGAAGCGGCCTTGTCCATGGTGATGGCCACGGCCGACATCATGCGCCGCGCGCAAGAAGGCGATGCGGCGGCCGCGCCGGTGCTGCGCCTGCTGACGCCGCTGCTGAAGCTGCGCACTTGCCGCGACAACGTCAGCGTGGCGACCGGCGCGATGGAGATACGCGGCGGCAACGGCTACATCGAGGACTTCATCAATGCCCGGCTGGTGCGCGACGCGCATATCGGCGTGCTGTGGGAGGGCACCAGCAACATCAATGCGCTCGACGCCATCCAGCGCGCCGTGCGCAAGGAGAGGGCGCACGAGGCGCTGTCCGCGTTGCTGGAAAGCCGGATAGAGCAAGCGACCGCCTTGCCTGCCGCCTGGCGCGCCACCTTGCGGGATTGCCTCCGCCGGGCGGTCGGTCTGGCCGAGGCTGTGGGAGCGGACGAAAAGCACGAGGCGCAGGTGCGGCGCGCGGCGTCGGCGCTCTATTACGTGTCGGCTGCGGCATTCATGGCCTGGGAGAGCTGCCAGCCTGGCGTGGATGCGAGGCGCCTGTTGCTTGCCGACGCCGTGTTGCGCCATTACCTGCTGCCCGCCGATCCCTTGCGTGACGCGGCCCAGGACGGCGAGACGCAGGGCGACAGGCTGATGCTGCAAGAAACGCCTTTGACGTTGGCGCAGGTCTTGCCGTTGCTGGCTTCGCCTTCCTGAAGGGGAACTCCGCCGCAAGCCGGGTCTTGCTCTTACAATTCCGCGCATGACCCATTTCCTGCATACCGCCGATTGGCAGATCGGCCGGCAATACGGCCAATTTGAAACCGACGACGCCGCCATGCTGGCCGAGGCCCGCTTCGACGTCGTCGCCCGCATCGCGGCGCTGGCCGCCGAGCGCGGCGTGGACGCCGTGCTGGTGGCGGGCGACGTGTTCGATACGCAAGGCGTGTCGGACCGCACGATACGCCGGCTGTTCGCCGTCATGGCGGCTTACGCCGGGCCTTGGGTCATGATTGCCGGCAACCACGACGCGGCGCTGGCCGACAGCGTCTGGAGCCGGGCGATGCAGCTGGACTGCATACCTTCCAACGTGCACGTGCCGCTGCGCACCGGCGTGGTCGATCTGGCGGCGATCAATCTTGCCGTGCTGGCTGCGCCCTTGACGCAACGCCATACCTATGACGACGTGACCCAGGCCTTCGACGCGCTGGAAACCGAAGCCGGCCGTATCCGCGTGGGCCTGGCGCACGGCAGCGTGGCGGGCCGCCTGCCGGACACCATAGACGCGACCAATCCCATCGCCCCGGATCGCGCGGCGCGGGCGCGCCTGGACTACTTGGCGCTGGGCGATTGGCATGGCTGTCTGTCCATCGACGAGCGCACCTGGTATGCCGGCACGCCGGAGCAGGACCGCTTCCGCGGCAACGAGCCCGGCTACGCGCTGCATGTGCGTATAGCCGAGCCGGGCGCCGTGCCCGTCGTGGAACGCGTGGCCACGGGCAAGTACCGCTGGTCGGCCTGGTCGGAAACGCTGAGCTTGCCCACCGACGCGCAGGCGCTGGCCGGGCGCATGGCGGATCTGCGCGCCGAGGACGTGTTGCGGCTGGAGGTGCAAGGGCACGTCAACATGGAAACCTGGGAAGCGCTGCAACGCGCCGTGGACCAGGCGGCGGCGCAGGTGCGCGCGCTGCTGCCGGACCTGTCCGGCCTGCTGCTGGAACCGGACGAAGCCGACTTGGCCGAACTGCGCGCCAGCGGTTATGTGGGCGAAGTGGCGGCGCAATTGCAGGCATTGCAGTCGGACCCGGACCAAGCCGTGGTCGCCGGCGAGGCCTTGCGGCTATTGCTGCGGTTCCAGCGCGAAAGCGCCGCGCCGGGAGCC
Organism: Achromobacter sp. D7-1; assembly: GCF_059760445.1. Taxonomy (NCBI): domain Bacteria; kingdom Pseudomonadati; phylum Pseudomonadota; class Betaproteobacteria; order Burkholderiales; family Alcaligenaceae; genus Achromobacter; species Achromobacter sp. D7-1. The sequence goes on from NZ_JCBAMT010000120.1 coordinate 6,364, forward strand.
GCCAAATGAAGCTCTCGCGCATCGCCCTGGAAGAATTCCGCAAGTTCCGCCAGCCCATGGCGCTGGAAGGACTGCAAGACGGCCTGAACCTGTTCGTGGGTCCGAATGAAGCAGGCAAGAGCACCGTGGCGGCGGCCATCCGTTCCGCCTTCCTCGAACGCTACAGCACCAGCAAGGTGGCCGACCTGGCGCCGCACGGCGAGTCCGGCGCGCGGCCCAGCGTGGAACTGGAGTTCACGCATGCCGGGCACAGCTATGTGCTGAAGAAGCAATTCCTGTCGCGCGCGCGCTGCGAATTGCTGATCGATGGCGGCGCGCAGCGCCTGGACGGCGAAGAGGCCGAGAACGCGCTGGCGGCGCTGCTGGGCTTTGAATTGCCCGGACGCGGCCAGAGCAAGCCAGACCTGGCGGGCATCCCTGGCCTGCTGTGGATCCAGCAGGGCGACGGCCACAACCTGCAGGAAGCGGCCGGTTATGCCGGCGCGCATCTGCGCGACGCCTTGACGCAGCTGTCGGGCGAACTGGCTTCCGGCGATGGCGACCGCCTGTACGAACGGGTGGCGGCCGAGCGCGGCGCGCTGCTGGACGCGCGCAACGGCCGTCCCAAGGGCGCCTACAAAGAAGCCGAGGACGCGCTCGCGCGCGCCGCGGCCGAACGCGACGAGTGCGCGCAAGCCATGGCGCAGCTGAACGCCGACGTGGACCGCCTGGCCGAATTGCGTCGTGACCATGAACGCGCCCAGGCCGGCGAACCCTGGAAGGACTTCGAGGCCAAGGCGGCCGAGGCGCGCGCGCGCCTGGCGGCCCTGGCCAAGGAACGCGAGGCCTTCGAAGGCCTGCGCCGTGAACAGGCGCAAGCCGCGCAGACGCTGGCGCTGTTGCAGGACCAGGTCCGGCGCGACCAGCAGGACGAGGCCGAACTCCAGTCCCTGGTCAACGAGGCCCGCGCCGCGCGCGCCCGGGTCGAAGCCGCGCGCGAGCCGCTGGCGCGCGCGCAGCAGCAGCGCCAGACCCATGCCGCCGCGGTGGACGCGGCGCGCTTGCGCGTCACCTCGGTGCAGGCCGTGGCCGACCGGCGCGACCTGCAGCATCAACTGGTCCAGCTGGGCGCGGAGATCGAACGCCTGGACGGCGCCTTGAAGGAAGTGACCGCATTGATCGAGCAGGGCTCCGCGCTCAAGGCCGAGACCATGCGGATCGAAATCGCCGACGCCGATATCGAGGCGCTGCGCAAGCGCGAGCGCGAGCTGGCCAATCTGCAGTTGCAGCAGCAGGCCAGCGCCACGCGCCTGTCGTACCAGCTGGATGCGGGCGCACAAGCGCGGCTGGACGGCCGCATCCTGAGCGGCGCCGACGAGGTCCTGTTGACGGCCGCGGCCGAACTGGATCTGCCGGGCGTGGGGCGCTTGCGCATCGAGCCGGGCGGCCAGGACCTGCCCGCCCTCAAGCGCGAAGTCGACGCGGCCCAGGCGGCGTGCGCGGCCCTGTTCAAGCGCTTGGACGTCGAGACCCTGGCGCAGGCCGAACAGCGCTACGCCCGCTACGGCGCCTTGCTGCGCGAACTGGACGGCATGCGCAAGACGCTGGGCATCCATGCGCCCAAGGGCGTGGACGTGCTGCGCGGCCAGCGTGACGACGCGCTGGCGCGCCGTGCGCAGTTGCAGGAACGGCTGGACAAGCTGCCTGCCGTGCAGGACACGGAGGGCGGTGATCTGCCCGCGGCGCTCCAGGCCCTGCGGGAAGCGGAGACGGTTGCGGCGCAAGCCGAGACCGCGTTGGCCGCCGCGCAGCGCGCCCTGGACGCGGACGGCGCGCGCGCCCAATTGCTGGAAAACCAGGCCGCCGCCCGCGGCGCCGAACTGCAGTCGTCCGAGCGCGGCGCGCAACGCCAGGCCCGCGCCGGCAGGCTCGCCGAGGCGCGCAGCAGCCACGACGATCTGGAGCGGCGCGTGCACGGGGCGCAGGCCGCATTGGCCGGCCATCGCCCCGAACTGGTCGAGCAGGATGTCCAGCGCTACGAGAAGTCCGCCGCCATCGAGCGCGATGCACAGCACAAGCGCCACGGCGAAATCCTGCAGCTGCAAGGCAAGCTGGACCAGGCGGGCGCGCAAGGGCTGGGCGAACGCCTGTCCGAAGCCGAGGCCGCTTGCGAACGCCTGGAACGGCGGCGCGGCGACTTCGCCCGGCGCGCGGGTGCCCTGGAGCTTTTGCAGAAGCTGCTGGCGGACAAGCGCGCCGCCGCCACCCAGCGCCTGCAGGCGCCGCTGGCCCGCAGGCTGAACCACTACCTGGCCTTGCTGTTCCCCGAGGCCGACCTGCGGCTGGACGAAGCCTTGCTGCCCATGGCGCTGCGCCGTGCCAGCGGCGAGGACCTGCTGTCCGCGCTCAGCTTCGGCACGCGCGAGCAACTGGGCATCCTGGCCCGCTTCGCCTACGCGGACCTGCTGCGCGAAGCAGGGCGCCCGACGCTGCTGCTGCTGGACGACGCACTGGTCCATACGGACGACGAGCGCCGCGACTTCATGAAGCGCGCGCTGTTCGACGCGGCCACGCGGCACCAGATCCTGATGTTCACCTGCCATGGCGAAGCGTGGCGCGACATGGGCGTGGAGCAGCGGCGCATCGCTTGACCGCGTTGCGCGCAGACGGTAGGCTACGCCCCATGCCTGATCACACGCTCCTCGCCGACTTCGCATCCGCTGCCTCCGCAGCCGATCGGCGTGCGCGCGTGTCGTCGCGGCACTCCGCAGTTTCCCCCGGTTTTTCTCCTGTCGTGTCCACGGTGGTATCGCCGCCGGTCGCGCCGCCTTGCGGCGTGGTCTCGGGCGCTTACCCGCCTTGCGCGGTCGTCGTCGGCTGACGCCGTCCGCAACCCGACTCCAGTCTCTTCCCCAACAGATTTGCCAGACGTCTTGATGCGTATTGCATCCGTCTAGCGCACGCTTGCGTGCGCCTGCGCCTGCGCGGACGGGACCGGAGCCTGTTAATACCCCGACAGGTAGAAACCTCATGTCTTTCGATAGAAACGCGTGGACCTCCTATGGCTCCACTTCCTTGTTCGTGCTGCTGTGGAGCGGCGGCGCGATTTTCGCCAAATGGGGGCTGTCCCATGCCTCCGCCTTCGGCTTCCTGCTGCTGCGCTTCATCCTGGCCCTGGCCGTATTGCTGCTGATCTGCGTATGGCGGCGGCGCTGGCTGCCCGAGCGCGGCACGCGCGCGACGGTGGCGGCGACGGGCCTGCTGCTGATCGGCGGGTATTCCATCTGCTATCTGCTGGCGTTGGACCACGGCATCACGCCGGGAGTGCTGGCCACGCTGCTGGGCGCACAGCCCATCCTGACGCTGGCGCTGATGGAGCGGCGTTATTCACTGCCGCGCTTGGCCGGCCTGTTCCTGGCGCTGTGCGGGCTGGTGATGGTGGTCTACCAGAGCATAGGCATGGCGCGCTTTTCCGCGGCCGGCATGGTCTTCGCGCTGGCCGCGTTGGTCTGCATGACGACGGGCGCCATCCTGCAGAAGCGCGTGCGTCAGGCGCCCATGGACGTCATGCCGCTGCAGTACCTCGTCAGCCTGGCGCTGTGCCTGCTGTTCGTGCCGTTTCAGCCTATGCATGTGGAGTGGGTGACGGGCTTCGTCCTGCCGTTGATCTGGATGGGGCTGGTGATATCCGTCGGCGCGACCCTGCTGTTCTACCGCATGATCCAGGCCGGCAATCTCGTCAACGTCACCAGCCTGTTCTATCTGGTCCCGGCCGGCACCGCGGCCCTGGATTACCTGATCCTGGGCAACCGCCTGTCGGCGCTGAGCCTGGGCGGAATGGGCGCGATCCTGCTGGGACTGATGCTGGTGTTGCGCAACCCGGCGCCGCAGGCGAAAGCCGCATAGCTGCGGCCGTCAGCGGTTGATGGAACACCCCACGGGCGAACTCGCGTTCGCCTGTGGGGCCTCGTTCGCATACGCCGGGTTTTCCCCAGGTATCTAAGAAAAATACCAAGTAGTATTTTCTCGTTCAACTCACTAAATACTGATTAGTATGTTGCTGGAGACAAGCATGTCCGTGATCTGGAATCCCTCACTCAACCCGGAAGCGTGCGCCTGGCGGGACAAGGCCGCCGACCTGACGTCGCGGGCGTTCGCGCCCGCCGCCGCCGCCATCGACCGGGACCAGCGTTACCCTGTCGAACACCTGGCGCCCTTGCGGGATAGCGGCATTTCCGGGCTTTTCATTCCGGCCGAATACGGTGGCGCAGGCGCATCGCTGACCTCGCTGGTGGCCGTGGTGGAGACCGTGGCCCAGGGCTGCGCCTCCACGGCCGCAATCTTGGCGGCGCTGTCGCTGGGCGCGTTTCCGATCATCCTGGGAGGCTCTGCCGAACAGAAGATGGTGCTGCTGGGCGGCCTGGCGCGCGACGGCCATGCGGTCAATTTCGCCCTGAGCGAGCGCGGCGCGGGTTCGGATGCGGCGGCCCTGTCGACCACGGCGGTGCCGGAAGGCGATGGATGGCGCATCCGGGGTGAAAAGTGCTGGTTGGGTAACGGCGGGCATTCGCGTTACTTCATCGTGTTCGCGCGCACGGGGGAACCCTGCGCGCGCAACAACATCAGCGCATTCGTGGTGGACCGCGATGCGCCGGGCGTGGTGGTGGACCACTACGAAGACAAGATGGGCATACGCGGCACCACCACCACCAACTTGAAAGTGGACACCTGGGTCGGCGCGGAAAGCGTGGTCGGGGCGCTGGGCGAAGGGCTCAAGCTCGCGCTGGCGACGCTGAGCATCGGCCGCGTGGTGGTGGCCGCCCAGGCCAACGGTATTGCCCTGTGCAGCTATGCCGAAGCGCGGGACTTCGCCGTGCAGCGCCAGACCTTCGGGCGCAGCATCATCGACCACCAGGGTGTGGGCTTCAAGCTGGCCGATGCGGCCACCGCGTTGTCGTCGTCGCGGATGATGACCTACGAGGCCGCGCGCGCTTACGACGCCGGGCAGGACATCGGCACGCTGGGCGCGATGGCCAAGCTGCTGGCCAGCGAAACCTCGCACAGCGTGGTGGATGACGCGATGCAGATTCTGGCCGGGCGCGGCTATGTGAAGCCCAGCGCGGTGGAGCGCTGCTACCGCGACCAGCGCATCACCGAAATCTACGAAGGCACCTCTGAAATCCAGCGCGTGGTCCTGGCCCGCGCCATCAAGAAAAGCGCCGGCGCAGCCGCGCAAAGCTAGGAACATCATGAAAGCCAAGACTGTTATTCCCTACGACGAGATGCCGCTGCGGCAGGTGGAGCTGCTGGACGCCGCCGCGCAAGCCTTTACCGAAATGGGGTTCGCCGCCACGACCATCGATTCGGTCGCCGACCTGATCGGCGTCACCAAAGGCAGCGTCTATTACTACTACCGCAGCAAGACCGACCTGTTCTTCGCCGTGCACCGGCGCGCCATGCAACTGAACCTGGACAGGGTGACGCCGCTGGCCGAGGACGCAGGCGCGTCGCCGCCCCAGCGGCTGTGGAACATGGCCCATGCCCACACGCACCTGATGATGGCGCATCTGCCATACCAGCGCGTCACGGTGCAGGGCGTCGAGCTGCATCTGGCCGGACGCACCACCGCGGGCCAGCGCGCCGAGCTGGAAGAGCTGGTGCGGCAACGCGACCGCTACGAGTCGCTGTTTCGCAGTGTGATCGAGGCGGGCATGGCGGCGGGCGATTTCCGGCGCGGTCCCCCGGCCTTGCAGGTCAAGCCGCTGCTGGGCGCATTGAACTGGACCACCATGTGGTATCGCCCGAGAGAGGGCGAATCGGAGGCGGATCGCGAGGCCATCGCGCGCGACATCGCGGATTTCGCCGTCGCGTCGATGCAATCCCTGCTGCCCGGTTCCGTGGCGGCTCCCACCGGAGTGAATGGCCATGCATGACATGCAATCCGAGGAGCGCGGCTGGCGGGCAGTCTCCGAGTGGTACCACGCCTATTTCACGGGCATCGTCCTGTCCGCCGTGACTCGCCGCGGTACCGCACGCGCCGCGGAACTGGTCTACGAGATCTTCTGCCGCCAGCGCAACGAGCGCTTCCTGCCGGGCTTGAAGAAGCTGGGCATCGCGCACCTGCCGCCCGCGGTCGCGGCAGCGCAATATCACTACCTGTCCAACCATATCGGCGGCGTGGCGGTGCAGTACATGCACGAGTCCGACCGCAAGGCCTGGATACGCTATTCCGCGCCGCGCTGGATCTGGTCGGGCACCGCGCTATGCGCGATACCGTCGGAGGTGTCGCGCGCCATGCTGGCGGGCTGGCACGCGCAGAACGGCGTGTCGCTCAACAATCCGCGGCTGGGTTTCGTGTGCACCAAGCAGGCCGTGGACGGCCAATCCGGCCTTGAGGGTTATTACTACGAGTACGACCGCGACCTGCAGCCGCATGAACGCCTGCGCTTTTGCCGCAATGAGGACGCGCCCGATTTCGATGCCGCGGCCGCGCCCACGCTGCCCACCGCGGATTGGCCCGCGACGCGCCTGGCCAAGGCCAGCCGCAACTACGCCATGGAGTACGTGCGCAGCGCCTTGCCCGTGGCCGTGAACCTGTGGGGTCCCGAGGAAGCGGCCGGCCTGCTGCACTTGACCGGACGGATGATAGGCATGCAGTTCTATCACCAGACGGCGCAGGCGCTGGGCGTGGCGCAGGATGCCTCCGCCCTGCAGTTCGGGCGCTTCATGGCGGCGCTGGCGCAAGCGCAGGGCGACCTGTGCGAGTTGAGCGAGACGCCGGAAGGCGTGCGCGTGACGCAAAGGGGCTGGAACCTGATGGACGGCGTGGCCGATGCGCATCCTTGCGTGGCGCAAGCCTGGAACGGCCTGCTGGAGGGAGCGCTGGATGCGCACAACCACCGGCTCGCGCTGCGCATGAGCACCCAGGCGGGCGCGCAGGGCAGGGAATTCAGCTGGCTGATCGCCCGCGCCTCGGCCTGAGTCCTGAATCGGAAAGGAGACAGACATGCATAACAGCGATGCGGGCGGCGCGCTCGCCGGCCTGCGCGTGATCGACGCCTCGCGCGTCCTGGCGGGCCCGTTCTGCGGCCAGATGCTGGGCGACCACGGCGCCGACGTGATCAAGATCGAGTCGCCGGACGGCGATGAATGCCGCGGCTTCGGCCCTCCGTTCGTTGACGGCAGTTCGGCGTACTTTCGCGCCGTGAACCGCAACAAGCGCAGCATGGTGCTGGACTTGAACAGCGAGTCCGGACGCGAGACCTTCTGGCAATTGCTCGAAACCGCCGACGTGCTGATCGAGAACTTCAAGGCCAGCACGCTGCGCGGCTGGGGCGTGGCCGAACCATCCGCCATCACCGAGCGCTTTCCGCGGCTGGTCCATTGCCGCATCACGGGTTTCGGCGACGATGGTCCGCTCGGCGAATTGCCGGGCTACGACGCCGCTGTGCAATCCATGGCCGGCCTGCTCAGCATCAACGGCGAGGCGGGCGGCGAGCCCTTGAGGCTGGGGGTGCCGGTGGTCGATCTGACCACGGGTATGAATGCCGCGATTGCCGTGCTGCTGGCGCTGCAGGCCCGCCATCGGACCGGACGCGGGCAGATGGCTGACGTGTGCCTCTACGATTCCGCCGTGTCGGTAGCGCATCCGTTCCTGGCCAACTATCTGGCGTCGGGCAATACGCCGCGGCCCAGCGGCAACGGGCATCCGAATATCGTGCCTTACAACGTCTACCAGACGCGGACCTGCCCCTTGTTCATCGCGGTGGCCAACGATCGCCTGTTCGCGAAGTTGTGCGGCCAATTGGGCATGGCGCAAATGGCGCAAGACGAGCGCTACAAGTCCAACGGGCAGCGGGTGGTCAACCGCGAGGCGGTGGATGCCGCGCTGGCCCAGGCCTTCGCGCAAGTGGATGGCGAGACGTTCGGCAAGCAGCTGCTGGCGCAGAACGTGCCCGCCGCGCCGATTCTGGACATGGCGTCAGTGGCCGCGGCCGCGCATACCGAGCATCGCCAGATGGTGGTCCGCCGTGACGATTACCACGGGCCAGGCATACCGATAAAGCTGTCCGACACACCTGCGGCCATACGCCGGGGCCCGCCGCGCTTGGGCGAAATGAATGCCGCAACACCGCCGTCAGAGCGGTAAGGCAAACCAGGCAGTACCCATAAAACCAGGAGACAACACCATGAAAACGATTCGATTCGCGCTGCTGGCGTGCGCCGTGCTGGGCCTGTCCGCGCAAGGCGCGGCGCAGGCCGATAGCTATCCGGGCGACAAGCCCATCAAGATCGTGGCGGCCTTTTCGCCAGGAAGCGCCACCGACACCAGCGCCCGCATCATCGCGGAAGAACTGCGCAAGGATCTGAACGCCAATGTGATCGTCGAGAACAAGCCCGGCGCCCAAGGCCTGATAGGCACCGAGTACGCGGTGCGTTCGCCGGGCGACGGCTACACGCTGACGATCTCCAGCAGCTCGCTGAACTCCATCAACCCGGGGCTGTTCAAGAAGCTTCCCTACGATGCGCAGAAGGACTTCAGCCACGTGTCGCGCTTGACCACCATGCCCATGCTGCTGCTGGTGCGCGCCGATGGTCCGTACAAGGACCTGGCCTCCTTCGTGAAGAAGGCGGCCTCGGGCTCCTTGAACTACGGCTACGGTTCTCCCGGCGGGCAGGTCGGCGCCGCGGCTTTCAATCGCATTGCCGGCGTGCGCGCGGAAGGCGTGCCATACAAAAGCCAGCCGCCGGCGCTGACGGACTTGGCAGGCGGGCAAGTCGATTACGTGATGGCGGACCTGTCCGTCGCGACGCCTCTGCTGCGCGGCGGCAAGCTGCGGGCGCTGGCTATCAGTACCGAGCGCCGGTTGCCGGATTTGCCGGATGTGCCCACGTTCGCCGAGACCGGCTACCAGGATTTCGATCTGGTGGTCTGGGTCGGCCTGGCCGGTCCCGCCGGCATTCCTCAACCGATCCTGGAGCGCTTGAACAAGGCGGTGAACGACGCGCTGGCGCGGCCCGAGGTGCAGCAGAAGTTTGCCGCCCTGGGCATGACGGCGGCGCCGAACACGCAGGCGCAGCAGCAGGCTTTCGTGCAGGCGCAACTGGGCACCTGGGGCCGGCGCATGCAGGAAGCGAACATCCAGGCAGAGTAGGCGAGGAACGCCGGGCCGGGGCAGCCGCTATGCGTACGCGGCGCTGTCCTGGCCGTCCCAGTGTCCGCTGACCAGTTGCTCGGGCCGGCTCTGCGCCACGACCCGCGCGCAGGCGGCCCAGGCGTCCAGGCGCACGCTCAGGCCGGCGTAGATGCCGTGGCCCGCGCCCGCTTCGATGACGCCTTCGGCCTGCACGCCTTCACCCGCGCGGATCGCCCCGTCGGCGCGAATGTCCTCGCCGGCGATCAGGCCCCAGCCCGATGCGAGGTGTTCGCCGCACTGGATGGAGCCGCCGGCCTGGATGCCGCAGGCTGCGTCTATTTCCTTTTCGGCGCGCACGTCGCCGCCGGCCTTGATGCCTTGGCCGCATTTGATCGCGCCTTGCGTTTGCACGTCCTGTCCGGCATGCAGGTGGCCGGTCACGGCCAGGTCCTGGCCGGCGCAGATGTCCCATTTGGCGCGGACGTTGCCGCCGCAATCCAGGCGGGTGGCGGTCTCGATGCCCCAGTCGGCCATGATGTCGCCGCCCGCGCGGATGTTGCCGCCGCTGGCGATGGTGGCGCCGGCGGTGATGTTCTCGCCCGCCTGGATGGTTTCGCCGGCGCGGATGCCGCCGCCGGTGACGATGCTGCGTCCGGCGCGCACCACGCTATCCACATTGATGCCCATACGCACTTCGAGAGTGCCGGCAAAGACGATGGCATTGGCGTCGACCGAATCCAGCCGCAGCACGGCGTCGGTGGGGCCGAACTGGTCCAGCAGCCAGCAGGCGTCGCTGACGCGTCCGTCAGCGACCAGAGCGTCAAGCACGGCCTGATAGTCTCCTTGCCCGTTGTGGTCGCGGATGAACCATTTGTAGCCGCCCGCGCAGGGATTCTTGGCTTTGACGAAATTCTTGGTGAGTTGCATGGCGCTTGGAATAGGTCGGTGCGTGGCCTGGCCGCAAACCTCCGGCGGCTTGCGGATAAAGAGACGAGGCTTGGGGCCCGGCCACGCGGCAGGGCTTGCGCCGGCCGGCTGCAGGGCTGCGGAAAGCGCGGGTGTGCGCAGGCAGCCGGCGGCGGGCCGGGATAGGGCTCAGGAAGGGGAAAAGCGGGCGATTAGCCGGGCTTGGAGCGGGCGTAGGCGGAGCGCGCGGCGACTTCCTGCGAGCTCAACAGGGTCGAGCGCAGGGCGCAAAGCGCGCAGGCGGCGCAGGGGAGGGGAGAAAAATGGGATCGCACGGTCGCACATGCTACCACCGGGGCGATTGCAGTCAAGGCCGGACCTCGGGAACGTACGCCTGTCGGAAAAGCGCGGACCCAGTAAAAGAGCCGGTCTGGGTAGACCGGCTCTCGGGCATGGCCGGTCCCGAAGATCGGGCCGGCGCGTCGCAGCGGACGATCAGTTGGTCGACTGGATGTTGCGTTCCTTGGCGATGCGTTGGCGCAGTTCCAGCTCGCGCTTGATCTGGGCGGCGTATTCGGCAGGCGTGTTGCCGTCCACCAGCGAGCCGCCGTCGGCCAGGCGCTGCACGATCTTGGGATCCTTGAGCGCCTTGACGGCGGCGTCATGGATGCGGTCGATCACGGCCTGCGGCGTGCCGGCGGGCGCGACCAGGCCGTACCAGGCCATATTGTCCATTTCCGGCAGGCCGCCTTCGGAGAAGGTCGGCACGTCCGGCAGCGCCGGCAGGCGCTTGGGTGCGGCCACGGCCAGGGCGCGCAGCTTGCCGGCCTGGATATGGGGCATGGACGAGGGCAGGTTGTCGAACTGGGCGTTGACCTGTCCGGCGATCACGTCGTTCAGCGCCGGGCCCGAGCCACGGTAGGGCACGTGCACCATGTCGGTCTTGGTCAGCGACTTGAACAGCTCGCCGTCCAGGTGGCCGATGCCGCCCGCGCCCGAGGACGCATAGGCGTACTTGCCGGGGTTGGCCTTGAGCAGGGCGATGAACTCGGCCAGGTTCTTGGCCGGCACGGCCGGATTCACGGTCAGCACGTTGGGCACGTTCACCATATTGGTGATGGGCGCGAAGTCCTTCAGCGGGTTGTAGGGGTTCTTGGGGTTGGTGGCCGGGTTGGTGGCCATGGTGCTGACGGTGGCGACGCCCAGGGTGTAGCCGTCGGGCGTGGAG